>JADHXC010000079.1 GCA_016783135.1 Dehalococcoidales bacterium
TGAGTTGCACCAAGCCGCCAGCTCGGTTCACAATCACCGACAGTCCGTATTATGTGCTTACTATCATACCGTCTGTCTCTCCTGCTCCGAACATACTATAACATACACTATTACCACTGTCAATAGTCTGGTGTGCGGGGGTACGGTACATCAGTGACACTCCAGGAGAGTGCCGAAAAAACCTTTCGACCAACCCCCGTGCGGCCCAGATGTGGCGCCCCTCAGAAGGGGCACCCCCTCTGGACTCCTTTTTTCATCACCCTGGTAGTACAGCCGATGCTGGTTGACGGAGAGTCGCTGTGCAGTTAGCTATCTGGCTGCCTCTTCATGTGGCAATGCCTCATTCACCTTACCCCTTTCTCCAGAGGAGAAAGGGGTAATATCTATATGTGTCACCCTGCTTTCCGAATCTGAACGAGAACACAGTACAACCCATTGGTACTTCCGGTTGACGCCCAAATACCCTTATGATAGTATAAAAACACCTTAGCCATGAGACAACTGCCGGCGTTCTACTATATTCCTTTATCAATTCTCATCGTTGGCTGTTCCTTATCTTTTCACAGGCAATTGTGCTCAGGGGAGAATCTATGCGGGTAGAGGAAGAGCTGGACCAGCTATCACCCGAAAGAGACATGCTGCTGGCGGTCGGTGTCTTCGATGGGGTTCACCTCGGGCACAAGTACCTACTCTCACAACTCGTGGCACAGGCTAGACAAGAAGAATTGCTGAGCGGCGTAGTTACCTTTCGACAGCACCCCCGAGAGGTACTCTCGCCCGGAACGGGGCTACCCTACCTGACCACCTTTGACCAGAAAGTCGACCTCCTTAAAAAGGAGGGTATTGACACGGTCATCAGTCTGTCCTTCACCCCCGAACTGGCGCGGCTTACTGCCCGGGAATTTATTCTGCTGTTGAAGAAGCACCTGCGGATGTGTGGGCTGGTTGTCGGGCCTGACTTCACTCTGGGCCGGGGGAGAGAAGGCGATACGGATGCTCTGCGGCAGTTGGGGCAAGAGCTGGGTTTCAGCATGACGGTAATATCTCCCAGGATGATTGGTGGTGAAATGGTCAGCAGTACCGCTATCAGGAATGCCCTGGCTGATGGTAAAATAGAGAAAGTGGCGAAGCTGCTCGGTCGTCCGTATAGCCTCCAGAATACCGTGACCACGGGCGCCGGACGGGGTACAGGACTGGGTTTTCCCACCGCTAATCTGGAGATGGACCAGCGGCAGGCTCTACCGCCCGACGGCGTCTACGCAACCTGGGCCTATGTCAATGGCCAGGCCTACGAGTCGATGACCAATATCGGCAGGCGGCCTACTTTCGGGGAGAACGAACGTAATATCGAAGTATTTCTACTTAACTATCATGGAAATCTGTATAATCAGGAAATGAAGGTCGATATCGTAGCAAGACTTCGTGAGGAGAAGCGTTTTGATACCGTGGACGAGCTTAAGAAGCAGATAGCCGAGGATGTAAAGCGGGGGAAAACCATCCTGAGCACCCAGAATAAGGAATTGGTGTGAGTACGCCCGTAGGTCGGATGCCGGTAGAACGGCGTACTGCTGCATAACGCAGAATAGAGAGGGAGAGAAATGGAAAACCTACGTATTCCGGGACCAACACCCTGCCCTGATGAAGTACTTCAGGCAATGACCAAGCAGATGATTAATCACCGGGGTCCGGAGTTTGCCCGGATACTGAACCGGGTCACGGAAAGCCTGAAGATACTGTTCCAGACCAGGAATGACATCTTCCTGCTTACCGGCTCGGGAACGGGCGGCTTGGAAGCAGCCGTGGTCAATACCCTGTCACCGGGGGACACCGTACTTTCCGTGTCTATCGGAGTGTTTGGTGACCGTTTTACATCCATCGCTGAGCAGTATGGTGCCGAAGTAATCCCGCTGAAGTTCGAATGGGGTAAAGCAGCGGACCCGGACGAAGTCCGGCGTGCCCTGGAGAAGGACCCGAAGATAAAGGCAGTCCTGGTTACTCATAATGAGACCTCGACCGGTGTCACCAATGACCTGGCCTCGCTAAGCTCGATGATAAAGGAGTTTGATAAGCTGCTAATAGTCGATGCTATCAGCAGCCTGGGGTCAATCAACCTGCCCGTCGATAAGTGGGGTTGCGACATTGCTGTTACCGGTTCTCAGAAAGGCTGGATGGCCCCTCCGGGGTTGGCTATGGTCAGTGTCAGCGAAACGGCATGGCAGGCGCATGCTAATGCCAGAATGCCCCGCTTCTACTGGGACTTCTCACGGGCCAGGAGCTACCTGGAAAGGGGCCAGACACCATGGACACCGGCCGTTTCTACTGTGTTTGCCATGAATACCTCGCTGGGGATGATGCTTGATGAAGGTCTCCCCAACATCATCGCCCGTCACGCCCGGATTGGCCAGCTGGCACGCGATGGGGTGAAGTCGCTCGGGCTAACACTTTTCGCTGATGAGAACTTCGCCTCCAACACCGTCACCGCAATCAACGCTCCGGAAGGCGTTAACGCGAATGACTTACGTAAAATCCTCCTGGCGGAGAATGAGATAGTCCTTGGTGGTGGTCAGCAGAGACTTGATGGTATGATATTCCGTATCGGGCACCTGGGTATGGTGGCCGAAGAGGATATCCGGGTGGTAATATCGGCTCTTAAGGGAGCATTGGCTAAAGTACGCTAGGAGTACGCCACCCGAACAACGTTACCGGAGGGCAACTGAAGCCCGACTGCCTGGTAGTGGTGGAGGTCCCAGATGCAACTTAGAACGAAAGACGCAGCATTGAAGGTACTTGTAGCCGACCCTATTGCCGACGAAGGCTTAGACATCCTGCGTGGTATCGCCGAGGTGGATGTCAGGCCGGGTCTCAAACTTGATGAGTTAATCACCATCATCGGTGACTACGATGCCCTGATTGTGCGCAGCCAGACACAAGTTACCGCCGACGTAATTGCGGCCGGTAAGAAACTCCAGGTCATCGGCCGGGCCGGGGTGGGTATCGACAATATCGACCTTAACGCGGCCACCCGGCGGGGCATCGTCGTGGTCAACGCTCCCACCGGCAATACCGTTTCCGCAGCCGAGCACACCATAGCCCTGATGCTTGCACTGGCCCGTCATATCCCCCAGGCGAATGCGGCACTCAAGAACGGGGTCTGGCAGAGAAATAAGTTCATGGGCACCGAGGTGAAGAACAAGACGCTGGGCGTCATCGGGCTAGGCAATGTCGGCGCCGAGGTGGCCAGGCGCGCCCGGGGCCTGGAGATGAGGGTCATCGGACAGGACCCCTTTGTCTCCGTAGAACGGGCCGCCAGCCTGCAGGTGAAGCTTGTTCCCCTGAAACAACTACTCAAGGAGTCCGATTTCATTACGCTGCACCTGCCGTTGACACAGCAGACCAGAGGGATTATCGGTACCAAGGAGCTAGCCCTGGTCAAGCCGACCGTGCGTATTATTAACTGCGCCCGCGGTGGACTGATTGACGAGGAGATACTGGCCCGAGCGGTGGCGGAGCAGAAGATAGCCGGAGCGGCTGTTGACGTCTTCGCCGAGGAACCTACTACTGAGAGCGCACTTTTCAGTGAGGACGAGGTCATTGTTACGCCTCACCTCGGTGCCTCCACTACGGAAGCCCAGGCAATGGCAGCCAGGGACGTTGCCGAGCAGGTGATTGCCCTGTTCAACGGCGAGCCAGCTCAATACGCGGTGAACCTCCCCTTTGCTTCCGCAGAGACAATGATGGTACTGTCACCATATATGGAGGCGGCCTCTAAGGGTGGCAATCTCATGCATCAGCTCATCGAGGGGCAGATGAGCCGGATTCGCATCAAGTATGAGGGCGAGATTACCAACTACGATACCAACGCCCTCAAGGCGTCAGTACTGGAAGGTCTGCTGGGGGGTGTCAGTGAGGAACGGGTCAATATGGTGAATGCCAACCTGGTGGCTGCCCGTCGGGGTATCACCGTGGTGGAAGAAAAGGAGTCCCTCTGCCGGAACTACGCCAGTTTGATTACGCTTGAAGCGACAACCAGCAGCGGCGTCACCACAGTCGCTGTGACCGTGATGAGGGATGAACCACACATCGTCCGGGTCGATAACTACTGGACAGATATCGTACCTTATGGCGGCTATTTCCTGTTCAGCGACCACCTGGACCGTCCCGGTCTCCTCGGTGCCGTGGGCAGGATAACCGGTGACGCGGACATCAACATCAGCTACATGTACGTATCCCGCCTTAAACAAAGAGGGCAGGCTCTGATGATAATAGCGCTTGATGAGCCTTTGCCGGAAGAACAACGACAGCAGATGCTGGCCCTCCCCGATATACATACTGTCAAGGTCGTGCGGCTGTAAAAGCAGCCGTTCAGGATACTGAAGGAATACAGCAAGAGCACCGTCTTCTGGAGGATGGTGTTGTCTGACCGGGAACAGGAGGTGAACAGTTATGGCGTATCAAGGGTGGTTACTGGAGAAGAATGAGGGAGTTGCCACGGTAACTCTGAATGCACCCGATAAGCTCAATGCCATCAACCGGGACATGTCCATGAACCTGCCCCTGGTGGCTGACGAACTGGCAAAGGATGATGAAATCAGGGTGGTGATTGTTACCGGTGCGGGACGTGGTTTCTGCTCCGGTGCCGATGTCTCCATGATGGCCGGTGGTGGTGTTGCTGCCTCCGGCGGTCCCCAGGTCTCGCGATATCAGCGCCTCCAGGTGACCGGGTGGCCTCATGCTGACGTCTTTCCCCACCTGGACAAACCCGTAATCGCGGCCATAAACGGCCCCTGCGTGGGAGGTGGTCTCTCACTGGCCCTGAGTTGTGATATCCGCATAGCCGCAGAGAATGCCTTCTTCAGCGTTGCCCAGGTGTCCCGGGCCCTGGTCCCGGACTTCGGCCTGACCTACTACCTGCCGCTGGCAGTCGGACTCTCCAAGGCCATGGAACTGATGTTCACCGCGGAGAGGTTCACCGCTACCGATGCCAGGGAGTTCAGGATGGTAAGCCAGGTAGTGCCACCCGACGAGCTGATGAATGCCGCCAACGAACTGGCCGCCAAGATTGCCGCACAGGCTCCGGTATCCGTTAGCCTGACCAAGAGGATGGTATGGCGCAGCATGTTTGACAGCCTTGACCGGCAGCTCGACCTGGAGACCTGGGCGACACGGATAGCCTCCCAGACTGAGGACCACCGCGAGAGCGTACGCGCCTTCCTGAATAAGGAGCCAATGCCCAGGTACAAGGGCCGTTAGACCACATAGAGACCTACCGTAGGGATGACGGAGCGGGACGGAAGAGTATCATGTACCCCGCTCCATAAGGATGGCACCTGATGGAGTATGAAGACCTGCTACTGGAAAAAAGTGACGGTATTGCCACCGTTACCCTGAACGCGCCGGAGAAGAGGAATGCCCTCACGTTCGGGATACGCAAAAGTCTAAGCCAGGTCTCGGTTGACCTTGCCGCCGATGATGATGTGAGGGTGGTAATCGTCACCGGTGCCGGCCAGGGGTTCTGCGCCGGGGGAGACCTCAGTGGGGGTGGCGGGGTTGAGCCCACCCTGCAGCAACGTATTGAGTTCCTCGGGCCCAGCCATGGAACGCACGCCTTTTTTATGCTGGATAAACCGGTGATTTCCGCAATAAACGGTGCCGCGGTTGGGGCCGGTCTCTCACTCGCACTGAGTACCGACATTCGTATCGCCGCCGATACTGCCAGGTTTGGAGCCGTGTTTGTGCTCCGGGGACTCACGCCGGACTGTGGAATTACCTACTGGCTGCCCGGAGTGGTGGGGGCGGCTAAGGCCATGGAGATGATGTTCACCGGCGAGATAATCGATGCTGCCGAAGCGAAACGACTTGGTATTGTCAGCCAGGTAGTGCCACTCGAAGAACTGATGGATACCG
>JADHXC010000035.1 GCA_016783135.1 Dehalococcoidales bacterium
CTCACCGCATTCTGATGCGGCCTCACCGCATTCTGATGCGGCCTCACCGCATTCTGATGCGGCCTCACCGCATTCTGATGCGGCCTCACCGCATTCTGATGCGGCCTCACCGCATTCTGATGCGGCCTCACCGCCTGGTACCGGGTCTTGTGCCAGCGTCCAGGACGAGTTTGGTACGCCTTATCGCACGGGGGTGACCGGTAAAACCCAGGGCAGCAGCGACCTGCTCCGGTCTCCCCGAACCATTACTGTCACAGCGCAGCCTCATACCGATGGTGTAGCCCCCGCGTTCCGGTCCCACCAGCCATATATCGTCTATCAGTACCCGGAGGTCATAGTCACGCCGCCCGGTATCGCGGTAGTGATGCCAGGGCAACTGCGCCAGCGCCAGAATATGGGATATTGTCGCCTCAATCTCCGCGGCACCCTTCTCCGTCTCGATATTGACCTCGTACCCGGCAAAACGCACCTGTGACTGGAGAGAAGGGACGCTCGGGGCTATCGGGTAGACGCTGCCTATTTCCATGCCTGCCGGCAGCTGCTGGCCAGCAGCGGCGGAAAACCAGTGTGGTGAGACCTGGTTTGCCACCGTGACATCCATCAACTCCGCTTCGCTGGTAATACCCACGGAAAGCGGCGCGGCCAGGGATATCCGGGGGTGGGGGCTGAACCCCTCGGAGTAAGCCAGCCGGATATGAGCGCGCCGAAGCGCCCTCTCCCACAATCTGATGATGTCCAGATGAGAGATATACTTGAGCGCCTCTCCCCGGCTGAAGCTAATCCGAAGTCGTTGCATGTCTCCCTCTGGTCAAGACAATCTTCTCAATCTTGACCCCCCGCATGTCGGACACTACCAGTTTCATATCTTTGTAGACAATCTGTTCATTCGGCCTGGGAATACGTCTCAGGAGATTGAGCACGAATCCGGCCACGGTCTCGTACTCACCTTCGGGCAGGCCCAGACCCATCTCTTCGTTGGCTTCCTCGATACGCATCCCGCCGTCAATCTCAAAGGTGTAGGCATCGATGGCCTCGTAGTCCTTTTCCACCGCCGCCAGTTCGTCACCGACCTCGCCAACAATCTCTTCGACCAGTCGGCTGAGCATGACAATACCTGCCGTACCGCCAAACTCGTCAACAACCACCGCCATGCGGAAGTTGCTGTCCCGCATCTCGTTAAACAACTCGCTGATGAGCTTGGTCTCCGGGGTGAAGTATGCCGGGCGAAGGAGCTCGTCGATCGGGCTCTGCTGGTTAATAGCCTCCTTCGCCTGGGCCATCAGTATGTCCTTGATAGCCAGAATACCGACGACGTTGTCCATATTCTCATTGAATACCGGGAAACGCGACCTCGGGAACTGAGCGTAGAGGGCGAGGAACTCGGCCACTTTGGAGCCCTGTTCTATGGCCACCACCTCGGGCCGTGGCACCATGACCTCACGCACCCGGCGGTCGCCGAAGTCGAATACCTTGTGCAGCATTTTGGCCTCGGACTCCTCCACCGTCCCCTCCCGGTGTCCCACCGTTATCATGTTGCGGATTTCCTCCTCGCTGGCCAGAGACCTCGGTACCGGTGTTCCGCCCAGCATCTTACTCAGGCCGGAGGCAATCCAGCTTAGCACCACCACGAACGGAATTAATATCCAGAGGAGCCATTCTATCGGCCGGGCGAAGAGTATGGACAGTCGCTCGGTATGCCGGATGGCTATTGTCTTGGGAATAGTCTCGCCGAATATCAGCAGAATGATGGTGACAGCAATGGTGGCAACAAGAATTCCTCCCTGCTCCTGCCAACCGTGACTCCGCCAGATAGAGACGGCAAGGGCAGTTGCCAGTGCCGCCGCACCGGTGTTTACCAGGTTATTTCCCAGCAGGATGATGGACAGTAGCCGGTCCGGGCGGTCGAGCATCCGGGACACTAGCGCCGCCCCTCTGACTCCGGTGCTGGCCATGTGCTCAAGCTTTACCCGCTGAAGGAAGAAGAAGGCTATCTCCGAGCTGGCGAAGAAGGCAGACAGCACGAAACAGACCACCAGGAGCACCACGTATAGTGTTTCAATATCGGACATGCTACTTTGCCTTGCTCGCGTCTTCTACAGACTCGCAACGGTCCCGAGGGTAGAGCCTACCCCGAAGACTTCGCATGGTTCTCCCTGGTCAGCAGGACCTTCTCAATCTTCATACCGCGCATCTCGGTTATCACCATTTTCAGGTCTTTGTACCGCAGTTGCTCGTTCGGTCTGGGTATCCGCCCGAGCAGGTACAGGATGAAGCCGGCCACAGTCTCATAGTCACCTTCGGGAAGCTCCAGTTCCAGCTCCTCGTTGGCCTCCTCAATCCGCAGACCACCATCGACCTGGAAGGTATAGGCGTTAATTACCTCATAGTCTTTCTCCACCGCGGCAAGCTCGTCCCCCACCGGTCCAACAATCTCTTCCACCAGCCGGGTCAGACTGACGATGCCGGCGGTACCGCCGTACTCGTCCACCACTACCGCCATCCGGTAGTTCTGGTCACGCATCTCGGTGAAAAGCTCACTGATCCGGTTGGTCTCCGGAGTAAAGTGTGCCGGACGGATAAGGTCATCAACTATGCTCTGCCGATTGATGCTGCCCTTCGCCTGGGCCATGAGAACATCCTTTATCGCCAGGATGCCGATAACACTGTCCATGTTCTCATCGAACACCGGGAAACGTGACAGCGGGTGTTCCGCATAGAGGGCAAGGAACTCGGCAATCTTGGAGCCCTGCTCTATGGCCACGACCTCTGGACGCGGCACCATGACCTCGCGGACAGGCCGGTCACCGAACTCAAAGACCTTGTCCAGCATCTCAGCCTCGGCATGCTCCATCTCCCCCTGCTTCTGCCCCAGGGATATCATGGTGCGTATCTCTTCATCGCTCACCAGAGAACCCGGAGCAGGCTTCACCCCGACCAGCTTGCTGAACCGTGATGCTATCCAGCTCAAAACAATCACAAAAGGCGTGAACAACCACGAGACTATCGCAAGGGGACGGCCTGAGGCCAGCGCCAGTCGCTCAGTATGCAGGGTAGCAAATGTCTTCGGGGTAGTCTCACAGAAGACCAGCAGGAGAACGGTCAGCCCCACGGTGGCAATCAGGACCCCCTGGTCCGGCCATACGCCGATAGCCAGGGCTGTAGCCAGGGCTGCGGCAGCCGTATTCACGAAGGTATTGCCCAGCAGGACGGTTGAGAGCAGCTTCTCTGGCCGCCGGAGCATTCTGGCTACCCGGTCGGCACCCCGCACCTTTGCTTCGACCAGATACTCCAACCTCAGCTTCTGAAGTGAAATGAAAGCGGTTTCCGAACTTGAGAAGAATGCGGAGAACAGCAGACAGAGGATAATAAGCGTTAGGTATAACGGAACGGTGCTATCCAGATACCATCACCTCTCCGGTGCCAGAATTCAGTGGTACCGACAGCCCAATCATATCATCGTTATAAAGGAGTGTCAAAAGACTGTTGTGCGGTGTCCGGTACATTAGCAGGGTGATGAAAAATGGGAGTCCCCCTTGATTCGTCTTTCACCCAACAGGACCTTCGCACTGGTGTACGCCCTATCCCGTGCGGCCCAGATTGACCGTCTGGGCCGCACGGGGGTTGGTCGAAAGGGTTTTTCATCACCCTGCTAAGACAAAGATGCAGGGAGAACTTCATCCCTCGACCTTATTGTCGGCGTATTAATTCAGGTAGAATAGAACTTCCCTTCCCAGCAGGATGGGGCGTTGGGCAGTGACCACGACACCTCGCTCTCTATGCTATAATCCAGAGGTATGAAAGTCCTGGGCATTGAAACCTCCTGTGACGAGACCGCCGCCGCCGTGGTCGAGGACGGCACCAGAATCCTCTCCAACCGGATTGCCTCCCAGGTGGAGATTCACGCCCGCTACGGTGGAATCGTCCCCGAGGTCGCCTCGCGTCAGCACATCCTGAGTATTGTCCCCATCATCAGGCAGGCAATGGCTGAAGCGGAGGTTACCTGGGATGACATCGATGGCATCGCGGTCACCATCGGACCGGGACTGGCCGGCTCGCTGCTTACGGGGGTCAATGCCGCCAAGGCCATCAGTCTGGCCCGTGGCCTGCCCCTGACCGGCGTCAACCATCTTGAAGGCCACATCTACGCCAACTGGCTGGTGGAGGGCAGTCTCGATTTCCCCCTGGTCTGTCTCATCGTCTCCGGGGGGCATACTGACCTGGTACTGGTGCGGGGCCACCGCGACTACACCCTGCTCGGCCAGACCAGAGATGATGCCGCCGGTGAGTCCTTCGACAAGGCATCGCGTCTCCTCGGCCTCGGTTATCCCGGCGGACCGGCCATCGAGCGGGCCGCAAAGTCAGGCACTGCCTCCATCCCCCTGCCCCGGGCCTGGCTCAAGGGGACCAATGATTTCAGCTTCAGTGGCGTCAAGACCGCCCTGCTGCGCCTGGTTGAAAACGGCAGCATATCGTCCCCGGCTAATGCCACAGCATTAGCCGCCGCTGCCGCCAGCTTCCAGGAGGCCGTGGTGGACGTCCTGGTGACGAAAACGGTGGCCGCCGCCAGAGAGCACCGTGTCAGGCAGGTCCTGCTCGCCGGCGGGGTCGCCGCCAACAAGCATCTCCGGCAGGCGCTTATCGCAGCCTCGCCGCTCCCGGTCATTGTCCCCGAGCCGATACTGTGCACCGACAATGCCGCCATGATTGCGGCATGCGGCTACTTCCAGCTCCGTGCCGGCAGGACCGACGGCCTCGACCTGGATATAGTCCCCAACCTCAGATTGTCCTGAAGGGGTGCCGTCTTTTCCCCGCCGGCAGACCGGGTAACGCGCCCCAGCTCACAGTCCGGGCACCTCCCCTGGGTGCACCGGGTCTTGTAGATATGGAGCAGCCCCTGCTGCCGCCGCGCGGAACCCACCAGACCGTCCTCCACACCGAACTGGACCTTCATGTGCCTTTCCAGTGCGTTGGCTGCCAGCCTGGGATAACGGCGATAGATGTCCAGTACCCCGGCGGCCATATCCGGCCGGCCGGTGGACCGGCCCCAGGCAAAGGAAAACGGCAGGAGCACATTGACCACGATGTCAGCCGCTCGACGCCTGCCCAGCAAGGTGGGCCCTCTGGTTCGATTGCCCCGGTACCCACCGGCTCCGACCACCAACCCCTCTTCCAGATGGCGGTGCTCCCCGCCATCGAAGCACCCCTCAACCAGGCTCTCCAGCAGCCCGTCCAGCAGCCCCTTTCCCCGGTAGCGGCAGACCAGGTGGCTCATCGCCATCAATCGGCGAACCGGTGAGTTATTCGGCCGCACCCGGAACAGGTGCCATGCATCGGGGGACATTGTCTTTCCACTTCCAGAGGAACGCCACAGCTCCTCCAGCCCGGCAAGGCCGGCATCATCCAGCCTGTCCCTGAGCTGGTAACCCCGGTGCAGTAAGGGGAGCAGTCCCGCCATTCCCAGCAGACGTGACTGAATCCGGGCAAGGCATTCTTCTTCCGCAGCGGCACGACGGGCTGCCGTCTCCAGTTCGTCCAGCGGTACCCTTTCCGCCAGTTCGAGAAGTGGCTGCGTGTTCTGCGAGTAGCCCAGGGCGCCCATGACTCCCCGGTACAGGGACTGACCGGCCCCCATCTGCTCCATATCTTCATGGAATCCCCCGGTCCTGGCCAGGAAACGCGCCTCACCGGCGATATCAAGGAGCTCCCCCAGCCTGTCCTTGCTCCCCGTCCGGGCTATTCCGGAGCAGGCCATACACCCGCTGGCCGGACCGGTATCGGCCCCGGCGCACCGGTCCAGGGCGACCTCCGGCACGTAACGTCCACTGCTGAGGCGGGTGACGGTCCGGTCATTATGCCGCATGACAACGTGCAGTACCACCCGGTCATAGGCAGCATCCCGGTGGTGACCGTGGGCCTGCCAGTCGCCGGAGCGGACGTGTACCTCGATGTCGCCCTTGAACATCCGTCCACCGATAACGACGACCGCATCGCGGAAGTCCGCCCCGTGCCCATCATTCATCCTCCCCGGATAGAGCACCTTCACCGGCTCACCGTGCAGCGTGGCCAGCACCGCTCCACTCTGAACCCGGTGCTGCCAGAGACAGACTACTTCGCTTTCCGGAAGGGAATTGACGGACCTCATTCCCGGATAATACGCCTCCGGCGGCAGTACCTTACTCGCTCCATGCACAATAACGGCTCCACCTCCACTTCCACGGTAACCTTCCGGTCTGAACCGCATCAGGACCACTACACTCCTGTCTCGCCTCACACTGTTACACGTTAGCGTGTATTCCAGGTTCAAGAAATGACGCTCCGCATACACCGGAGCGCCACCTGGTTCCTGTTACGGCCTCTTAGTCAGTCCCTCTTGCCGCTCCAGCTCCCGCCGGAACACAAGGTAGGCCGGCTCATCGTAGAGGACAAATACTACCCGCTCCAGCCCGCTCCCTTCGGCCAGGTGCCGTCGCACCTCCTCTATCATAATTCGGGCGCACTCACCCAGCGGAAAGCCGCCCACACCGGTGCCCAGAGCGGGGAAGGCAATGCTCTCCAGGTCAAGCTCATCAGCCTGGAGCAAGCTGTTCATCGTTGCCTGACGGACCTTTTCCGCATCCGTGCGCAGGTCCTGGCCCATCACTGCGGCGTGGATGACGTGCTTCGCCCTCAGTTCACCCGCCGTGGTAGCCACCGCCTCCCCGACAGGTATTGGCCCCCTGGCCAGTGCCTCCGCTTCCACCTCCGGTCCACCAGCCCTCTTCAGGGCGCCGGCGACACCGCCACCCATCCAGAGCCGGTTGTTGGCCGCATTCACCAGGGCTTCCGCCTCAAACCGGGCAATATCTCCCTGCTCTATCTCAATCCTGCCCACGCCCCACCTCCCAGGCACAGTCTCCATACCAACGATACACGTATCCGTGTATCCTGTCAAGTCCGGGCGCCGTTTACACTCGTATTTCTGGTGTGCTATAATTGATTGAATTATGAATATAGGACTTATTGACTCAGGAGCATGAATTGAACAAGGTAAAGAAGAAAGAAATCATTGAGAAGTACGCTGTCCACAAAGGAGACAGCGGGTCGACCGAGGTGCAGGTAGCACTGCTTACCGACAGGATAAACCGGTTGACCGGGCATATGGTAGCCAACCGGCACGACTACGGTACGCAACGCGGTCTTATCAGGCTGGTAGTACAGAGAAGAAGATTGCTCTCCTACCTGAGCCGGGAGGGTGTCGGCCGCTACCACAAATTGATTAAGAACCTGGGATTACGTAAATAAAGTCTGCATAAGAATGCAGATAAGGCCTGCGTAAGAACGCAGATAAGGCCTGCGTAAGAACGCAGGTAGAGATAGTATTTGGAGGATGCATTGTTAGAAACCCGAAATTACGAGTGTGAAGTCGGAGGCAGAAACCTTGTCATCGAGACTGGCAAGCTGGCCAGGCAGGCAGAAGAAGCGGTTACCGTTCAATGGGGCGATACCGTTGTCCTGGTTACACTATGTGTCGCCGAAAAACCCAGGGAGGGCGTCGATTTTCTCCCGCTGACCGTCGACTACGAGGAAAGACTGTATGCCGCCGGCAAGATACCCGGCGGTTTTATTCGTCGCGAGGGACGCCCCAGCCAGGAAGCAACCCTGACCAGCCGCATGACCGACCGGCCACTACGGCCGCTACTGCCCAAGGAGTGGCGCCGCGAAATTCAGCTGGTTATCACCGTTCTATCCGTAGACCACGTGAACGACCCCGACGTACTGGCCCTCATCGGCAGCTCGGCAGTACTTCACATGTCCAAGATTCCCTTCGCTGGTCCGGTAGGTGCGGTTCACGTCGGTTACATCAATGACGAACTGGTTCTCAATCCCACGCTTCCCCAGATGGAATCCAGCCAGCTTGACCTCATTGTAGCCAGCACCAGAGATACCGTTGTCATGATAGAAGCAGGTTGCCAGGAAGTCTCGGAAGAGCTTGTATTGCAGGCCATTGAGTTCGGGCACCAGGCAAACCAGGACATCATCAGGCTTCAGGAGAAGATGCGGGAGGACCTGGGCAAACCCAAAGAGGAGCCCCCCTCCTCTGCTGCAGCCGACACAGAGGTAGCCCGGGAAGTGCTGCCAATCATCGCACCGAAGCTGGAGCAGGCTGTCTTTCAGCCGGATAAGCTTGAGCGCGACCGCATACTGAACGAGCTCCAGAAAGAGCTTAGCGACAAACTTGGAGAACAGTTCTCCGAGGGAGAGCTTGTACCCGTCCTGGAAGGTGAGGCCAAGAGAGCCCTCAGGAGTGGGGTACTCGACCAGGGAAAGCGGGTCAGCGGACGTGGACTTACCGAGGTGCGACCGATAAAATGCGAGACCGGAATTATCCCCCGTACCCATGGTTCGGGACTTTTCAGCCGTGGACTCACCCAGGTACTGACCCTGGCTACGCTCGGTCCGGTTAAGAAGGAGCAACAGCTTGACGGGCTCGGCATAGAGGAGTCGAAGCGTTTCATGCACCACTATAACTTCCCACCGTTCTCTGTCGGAGAGGCGAGACGTGTTGGTGGGCCGGGTCGACGAGAGATTGGGCACGGCGCACTCGCAGAGCGGGCGCTGGTCCCGGTACTCCCCAGGGACGAGGACTTCCCCTATACCATTCGCCTCGTCTCCGAGGTCCTCAGTTCCAACGGCAGCACCTCCATGGCCAGTGTCTGTGCCAGCAGCCTGTCACTGATGGATGCCGGTATTCCTATCAGCAGGGCGGTTGCCGGTATTGCCATGGGTCTGGTCACCGATACCGAAGGCCGCTTCACCGTCCTTACTGACCTCGAGGGCATGGAAGACTTCTACGGCGACATGGACTTCAAGGTGGCCGGCACCACCGAGGGAATCACGGCAGTGCAGATGGACACCAAGCTCAAAGGCCTCACAATGGAAATTGTTAAGGCGACACTGCACCAGGCCCTCGAAGCCCGCATGTCCATCCTGGATGTAATGGACCGGACCATCAGCACCAGTCGGTCTGAAGTCAGTAAATATGCACCACGCATGTACAAGATGACAATCAATACTGAGAAGATTGGCGCCATTATCGGCCCTGGTGGTAAGACAATCCGGTCGATTCAGGAACAGACCAAGACCACAATCGATGTCGATAACGAAGGTACGGTACTGATAGGCTCCATCAATGAGGCCAACGCCCAGCAGGCGATAACCATCATCGAAGGCCTGACCAGGGACATCGAGGTCGGCAGCATATACACCGGAAAAGTAACCCGCCTGCTCAGTTTCGGCGCTTTCGTGGAAATCCTGCCCGGCAAAGAGGGCATGGTCCATATCAGTGAGCTGGCCAACTACCGGGTGCCCACCATCGAGGACGAGGTCAAGGTCGGTGATGAGATTACGGTTAAGGTAATCAGGAATGAAGACGGCAAGATTGCCCTGTCCCGGAAGGCTGTCTTCGATAATACGGCAACCGACCAGACTGGCGACCGGAGACCGCCACCCGGCAACTATCCGACGCGAAGGCCTAACGATTCCCGGCCTCCGCAGCGCCCCAGCTTTCCCCAGGACAGACGCCGACACTAACAGGATAATGAAAAAGGGGAGTCCAGAGGGCAGGCCCCTTCTGAGGGGCACCCCCTCTGGCAGGGGTCTGGGGGTGTCCCCCAGATATAATCTCTACCCCCCTTCCTGGCTAGGAAGGGGGTCAGGGGGATGGTCGAAAGGATTTTTCAGCAGCTAGAATACAGGAGCTGAACCATGAGCGTCATCAGAGTCGTTGTCCAGGGAGCCCTGGGCAGGATGGGCAAAGAAATAGTCGGTGCCCTGTGCCAGGAGCCGGAAACCGAGGTGGTTGGTGCCACCGAGCAGAACGTCAACACGGACCGACTTGAGCTACCTGACGGCTCCGGCAGCGTACCCTTCTCTACCGACCTGGACCATATCCTCACCGAGTGCAAACCGGATGTCCTGGTGGACTTCACCACCGCCAGTGCCACCATACCGGCCGTGCGTGCCGCTACCAGCAGGGGTGTTAACGTGGTAATCGGCACCACCGGACTCAGTGCTGATGATGTCGACGAAATCGAGCGCCTGACCACAGCCGGCGGGGTTGGTGCCGTGGTAGCACCGAATTTCGCCTTGGGGGCAGTCGTTATGATGCACCTGGCCAACATCGCCGCCAGGTATCTTGATTACGCCGAGATAACCGAGCTGCACCACGACCGGAAGGCAGATGCCCCGTCGGGAACGGCTCTGAACACCGCCCGGGACATGCTCAGGGCGCGTGGCAGGCCGTTCCTCAAGTCTACGGCAGCAGAGCAGTCCTTCCCCAGCCGCGGCGAAGCGGTTGAGGGTATTAACATACACAGTGTCCGTCTGCCCGGTCTCCTGGCCCACCAGGAGGTCATTTTCGGGGCCGCGGGCCAGACACTGACGGTACGCCATGACACCATCAGCCGGGAGTGTTTCATGCCGGGTGTTATCCTGGCGGTCAAAGAGGTCGTCAGCCGTAAGGGACTGGTACGCGGTCTGGACGCTCTACTCGGCCTGGAAAAAATGAAATGAAACAGTACAGAGTCGCCATTGTCGGGGCCACCGGCCTTGTCGGGCAGGAGTTCATCAGGATACTGGAGCAACGTGACTTCCCCATGTCCTCGGTGAGGTTGCTTGCTTCGGACCGCTCCGCCGGCAGGAAGCTGTTCGTCAGGCATGAGGAGATTGAAGTAGAGGAGACCGTCCCTGAGTCCTTCGAGAACGTCGATATCGCCCTGTTCTCGGCGGGCGGTGACACCAGCCGGTATTTCTCACCGATAGCGGCGCGTGCCGGAGCGGTGGTTGTCGACAATAGCTCGGCCTTCAGA
Organism: Dehalococcoidales bacterium; assembly: GCA_016783135.1. Lineage (GTDB taxonomy): Bacteria > Chloroflexota > Dehalococcoidia > Dehalococcoidales > Fen-1064 > DUES01. The sequence continues at coordinate 10,848 of JADHXC010000035.1, forward strand.
ATGGACCCGGGTGTGCCGCTGGTGGTGCCCGAGGTCAACCCGGAAGACATTAAATGGCACCGGGGCATCATCGCCAACCCGAATTGCTCTACTATCCAGATGGTGGTTGCCCTGTACCCGCTGCACAAGGTCAACCCCATCAAGCGGGTTATCGTTGATACCTACCAGTCCGTATCGGGCACCGGTTCCGCCGCAGTGGAGGAACTGACCACGCAGACCAAACAGGTACTCGAAGGCCAGGAGGTTGTTTCCAGCGTCTATCCCCACCAGATAGCCTTCAATGTGCTGCCGGAGATAGACGTCTTCCTGGACAATGCCTATACTAAGGAAGAGTGGAAGATGGTGGAGGAGACCAGGAAGATAATGCACGCCAACGAAATCGCCATCTCGGCAACCTGTGTGCGTGTCCCGGTGTTCACCGGACACAGCGAAGCAGTCAATATTGAGTTTTCCCGGCCCATGTCCCCGGATGAGGCACGGCAGATTCTTGCCCGAGCACCGGGGGTCAAGGTGCTGGATGATACCACGGTCAGTCTCTATCCCCACGCATGGCTGGCCGCCGGTACCGACGAAGTGTATGTCGGCCGCATCCGGCAGGACGCGTCCCATCCTAACGGTCTGGTAATGTGGGTAGTGTCCGATAACCTGCGCAAGGGGGCCGCTCTGAACGCAATACAGATTGCCGAAGAGATGACCAGGAGAGACTGGTTATCTTCCGGAGGTTAGTGAGATGAAAGACCCGGGACGACTACTTACGGCAATGGTGACACCCTTCGACGAGAAGGGGGAAGTTGACTACCAGCAGGCCAGGAAGCTGGCGCTGGCCCTGCTCGACTCCGGAAGCGAAGGTCTGGTGGTTGTCGGCACGACCGGAGAATCGCCGACCCTCAACAGGGAGGAGGAACTGCGCCTCTTCGCCGAGGTGAAGTCCGCCGTGGGTGACCGTGGTGCGGTGATTGCCGGCACCGGCAGCAACAATACGGTCGAAGCTATAGCGGCAACCAGAGGTGCCGAAAAGGCCGGCGTGGACGGCTGCCTGCTGGTCGTGCCCTACTACAACAAGCCCACCCAGGAGGGCCTCTACCAGCACTTCAAGGCCATCGCGGAGAGCACCTCCCTGCCCTGCATCCCCTACAATGTGCCGTCCCGCACCGTCACCAGCCTTTCAGTCGAGACTGCCATCAGGCTGAGCCAGATAGACAACATCATCGGCGTTAAGGAAGCCAGCGGTAACCTGGAAAATATCGCCAGGATAATCAGCGGTACCAAGAACTTCCGCGTCTGGAGCGGTAATGATACCGATACCCTGCTGATACTGGCTGTAGGCGGCTACGGCGTCATCAGTGTTGCCTCCCACCTCGTCGGCAAGCAGATTAACGAGATGATATACAGCTTCCTCAACGGTCAGACGGACAAGGCAGCGGAGATACACCGCCGTCTCCTGCCCCTGGTGAACGCCCTCTTCGTAGTCTCCAACCCGATACCGGTGAAATACGCCGTCAACCATGCCGGTTTCAACGTGGGCAAACCGCGACTGCCGCTCACCGAACCGGACGAAAAGACCGCCGCCCTCATCAGGGACACCATGAAGGACTACCGGATAGACCTTCCCGTGTAGTGTCCGTGTAGTGTTCTACACGCACACACTACACGCCCCTGCTTACAGGATATCGCGATGGATGATGGTCTGCTCCCGTGATGCCCCGACGGAGATGACACTTACCGGGCAGGAAACAAGCTGTTCAAGCCTTTCAAGATACTGGCGAGCCTGTGGCGGTAACTGCTGGTACTTCCTGATGTCACTTATTGACTTCTCCCACCCGGGTAGCTCTTCATAGACCGGCTGGCACTTCTCCAGAAGGCTTACGTTTGCCGGGAAATAGTCTATCTCTTTGCCCTCCAGCCGATACCCAACGCATACCTTCAACCGTGGAAGAGTATCCAGGATGTCAAGCCGGGTTACCGCCATCCCGGTGAAACCGTTCACCTGGTGGCTGAAACGGGCGGCCACGGCGTCGAACCAGCCGCAACGGCGCGGCCTGCCGGTGGTGGTACCGTACTCATGCGCCCGCTCCCGGATGAGGTCACCGGTCTCGTCCTGCAACTCGGTGGGGAACGGACCGGAGCCAACCCTCGAACAGTAGGCCTTGTAGACACCAAGGACACGGTTCAACCTGACCGGGCTAATACCCGAACCGAGGACAGCTCCTGCCGCCGTCGGCGGTGAAGAAGTACCGTAGGGGTACGTGCCGAAATCAGGGTCAAGCAGCGTCCCCTGGGCCCCCTCCAGCAACACCAGGTCGTCACGGCTGAACGCCTCCTCCAGTAGAGTCATCGTCTCACGGATATAGGGGGCAAGGCGCTCACCGTACCGGCAATACTCCTTGTATACCTGCTCCAGTGATAGCGGCTCCGCCCCGTAAACCCTGGTCAGGATAACATTCTTGTGCTCTAGAATGTGGCTCAATCGCTCACGGAATCCCTCGCTGTCCAGAAGGTCCCCGGCCCTGATACCGAGCCTGGCAACCTTATCCGAATAAGCAGGTCCGATACCCTTCTGGGTAGTGCCGATGGCCTTACCACCCCTCGCTTCCTCCTCCAGACCGTCGAGCAGGATGTGATAGGGCATTATCAGGTTGGCACGGTCACTGATGACCAGGCGGGAAGTGTCAATGCCCCTTTCCTGAAGCTGGTCTATCTCGGAGATGAGTACCGCCGGATTTATCACCATCCCGTTGCCCAGGATGCAGGTAGCCCTGGCAGAGAAGATACCGGATGGGACGAGGTGCAGGGCAAACTTGCCAAAGGGATTGATAACGGTATGCCCGGCATTATCCCCGCCGGAGAACCGGATTACCAGGTCCGCGCTCTCCGCCAGCATATCGACTACCTTGCCTTTTCCCTCGTCACCCCACTGGGCACCTATAACTGCAATGACCGGCATAGTATCTCCAATCTATCCTGTTTTTGTTAGCCGCCAGACGTGAAGCAATCTCTGCGCCACCGTCACCACACTCAGCGTGGCAATAACACAAAGGGTAATGAGCAGGGCATTGCCAATGGGACTGAGCAAGAGACCCAGCACCAGCACGACTACCCGCTCCGGCCGCGTGAAGAGCCCCACTTCGCACTCCAGGCCCATCGCCTCCGCCCTTGCCCGGATATAGCTCACCAGCACTGACGCCACCCAGACGATACCCACGACCACAACCCCGGCAGTAGACTGCTGCCCGGCATACATCACCATAAGACCCAGCAATACCACCGCCTCGGCAAGGCGGTCCAGCGTGGAATCCAGTATTGCCCCGAACCGGCTTGTCTGCCCGGTATAGCGGGCCAGCGCCCCGTCTATGGTATCGAAGAACCCACCAAACAGCACGACGAAGCCGGCAGCAAAGGGATGTCCCAGGGCAATCAGCACCCCTGCACCTGCGGCGATGAGTACACCGAACCAGGTTATCACATTAGGTGTGATTGGGGTCCTGGCCAGTAGTCTGACCAGCGGCCGGGTAAGGTAGTAGCCCAGTGTTCTACGTACTCCGTTAAGGGTCGTCACTGGCTGCCGTCCTTGCCGCGTTGCATCATCCAATCCATACCTTATTATTACCGCCTGACTATCCCGTCATCGCGTCCGCGGCGTCCTTCCCTCGGACTTCACCGATTATGCGAAGGTAGTAGTCCATTATCCTGCGGGCAACAAGCTCCCAGCTATATTCTATGGACTTAGCCTTTCCCCTGGCAGCCATTTGCTTGCGCAGTGCTTCGTCATTCAGCAGGGTGAGCAGTGCCTGGGCCAGTTCCTGGTAGTTCTGCGGTGGCACCAGGATTCCCTCCTCGCCGTCCGTCATCACGCTGGCATACCCCGGTATATTGGTAGCCACAACCGGTTTACCGGCAGCCATGGCCTCAAGCAATACGATACCGAAACTTTCTCGGCTGGTTGCCGGAGCGCAGAAGATATCAGCTGTCTTGTAGTACCGCGCCTTGTCCTCGTTGGACACATAGCCAACGAACACCACGTCCTCCAGGCCGGTCTTCTCAATCCACCTTTCGTACCGCTTCCGCAGCCTCGTGCCGGGTCCCACGACTATCAACCGCGACTCCGGGATTTCCTGCTTCACCCGCAGGAAAGCGTTCAGCAGGTAGTTCAGACCCTTACGGAATTCCAGCCGCCCCACGAACAGGATATTCAGTTTCCCGTCCTGGAATCTCTCCATGGGCGTAACTCTATCGGAGAAGCGCTCCAGGTCAATACCATTAGGGATTATCTCATAAGACCCCGGAATATACTTACTGTGGTATTCCTGAGCCGGTTTCGAAACGGCTATCCGACCGTGGAGATTATGCAGCCGCTGGCGTATCATCCATGTGCTGATAGGTCTGCCCCAGTTATAACCCGGTTTACCATCCGCAGCATGAAAGGTCCCCACGGTGACCGTATTGGAAAACCGTACCATGGCGCTGCACAGCATCGGCATGAAGGGCTCGTGGAGGTGGATAATGTCGAACTGTTCCCTGGCAAGCACCTCTTTTATCGCCGGCGCCAGGTGAAGCGAAGTGGAAACACGGATGATGGAATCGCTGCTGGGAATGGGAAAGGGTTTACCGATGGCAATGAATCTGTCCCCGAAGTCCTTGACGACGCTGGACGCAGGAGCAATGACCTTGACATCATGACCCATGCGTGTGAGTTGCAGGTCCAGTGAGGAAATATGATTGGTAACCCCACCCGGGTGAGCGAAATCATAGGGAGATACCAATGCTATTTTCATCACCGGTTACCTGAGCCCCTACCCTCATATTCAGCACCGCAAGAGCGCTCAAACGGGCCAGCTATTCTTCCTTCGTCTTCGCATCTCCGGTATTCGTGACGATGAACTCCTCCACCATCCGGTGCGCTTCATCATCAGAGTACTGAATAGGAGGTGATTTCATGAAATAAGCTGCCGGTCCTACCAGCGTCCCCTTCAGTCCGCGTTCAAGGGCGAGTTTGCAGCACCTGATAGCGTCAATTACAACCCCCGCAGAGTTCGGGCTGTCCCATACCTCCAGCTTCAGTTCAACGTTTAGCGGGACATCACCGAAGGTCCGGCCCTCCATCTTGATATGGCAGTACTTGCGGTCCAGGAGCCAGGGAACATAGTCACTCGGACCGACATGGATGTTCTCCGCACCCAGGTCATAGTCAAGCTGAGAGGTGACCGAATTGGTCTTGGATATCTTCTTCGACTCCAGGCGTTCCCTCTCCAGCATGTTATAGAAGTCGGTATTGCCGCCGAAGTTGAGCTGATATGTCCGCTCCAGCTTGACCCCGCGGTCCCGGAACAACCTCGTCAGTACCCGGTGGACAATAGTTGCCCCCACCTGGGACTTAATATCATCGCCGATAACCGGCAGGCCCTTCTTCTCGAACCGGCGCTGCCAGTACTCCTCCCGGGCAATGAAGACAGGAATACAGTTGATGAGCCCACATCCCGCTTCCAGCACCTGCTCCACGTACCACTTGGTGGCTTCCTCGCTACCCACCGGCAGGTAGTTTATGACCACATCCGTCTCGGTATCCTTGAGGAGCTGTACAATGTCCACGGTCGAGCCGGGTGCCTTTTCTATTATCTGCGACAGGTACTTCCCCAGACCATCATGGAGCATACCCCGCTGGACCTTCACTTTGGTGGTCGGTACCTCGCAGAACTTGAAGGTGTTGTTGGGCTTGGTGAAGATTGCCTGCGCCAGGTCTTTACCGACCTTGTTCTTGTCGATATCAAGGGCAGCTACGAAATTGATATCACGAATGTGATATCCCCCGAGATTGACGTGCATCAGTCCCGGCACGAATTCATCATCTTTGGCATCACGGTAGTATTGTACCCCCTGCACCAGCGATGATGCACAGTTGCCCACACCAATTATGGCTACGTTTATTTTACCCAATGTCCGAACGCCTCCTGTATCGCCACGATAATAGCCTGACCAGAGAACCTGTCAGACCTTTTCAGCATCGCCAACCCCAAGAACACGACAGGGTGGATTATCACCCCCGTTATTATTATATGAACGTAAGAGAAGTCACAGGCACGCACCGTACTCGTTTGTAACTAAAGGACTGTCTGCCTGGCAGGCATACACCAATCCGCCCGTACTAACAGATCCGTTACAACACTCTCACCACATCTGATTGGCACGCCCGCCGGAGGCCGAAGACATCTTAATCTACTGCCTTCACGGTAGCCAGACCCCGGTTGCGCATCTCCGGGGTACTCTCGCCAGCCTGACGCTATTGCCCATTTCGGCATACTGTCCAGGCGCTCTCCAGAAGCCAACCAGTAACTAGCCCTTCCCGATACGGAAGACCTTGGTTCCGCACGCGGGGCACACCCCTCTCGTAGCCGGTCTACCGTTCTTCAGGGTAACCTTCTCTGCGTTCTTGATGTCTACTTTCTTTCTGCACTTGAAACAATACGCCTCCAACCGCCGGTACCCCCTTTCAAGATGGAACCCAACTATGTTTATCACATCAAGGCGTAGCTGTCAAGCCAAACTGTGAGGTTCCATTTCATATTTACTGACGTAGAACCAAGGACAATTATGTCCTGACAGGTCGTATCCCTTCTGGGGAGAGGGTCAGTTGGTTATGGCTGCCAGAAGGGTTTTTTCGGGCTAAGGGTGAAGTCATGATAAGTGCAGCTCATTCCGGGCCGGTTCCAGGTGTGGGGAAGGTCGGCATCCTTGAATTCGTTTATTTCGGATTTGCCTACGTATATTTTACCACCAAACCCGGAGACGATGTATCTCGGCTTATTATCCTTTCCTGTCAGCAGGGGCTCCATTTTGAAGCTATAGACTCCCTCTATCTCCACGGCATGTCTGGCTGCCGGACCGCCATCTATCAGCTCCCTGGTAAATGAGATTATGCCCCTCTTAACCTTGAGCACCTCTCCCATACGTGCCCAGCATTCTCTGTAAACCTTCTCCAGGGCCTCTGCCTGTGCACCGTTTGCCGCGTCATCTATGAAGATGATACACCTCCACGGCCCCATTACTTCGGGGAACCCTGCGGGAGCATTGAAGGTATAGCATACCTTCAGACCGTCCAGGTTAATATCCCGATAATATCCCTCCCTGATATTGAAAGACCATACCCCCTCGCACTGGCTTATACCGTCATGCAAGTCTTTGGGAAATGGTGATGCCCAGTACCCGGGGCAGACAGGCGGCGAAGTGCATCCCTCCACACAGTCGCCACTCACCATCCATTCAAGCTTTTCCTCGGTCATTTGTAAACTCCTCTCACAATTCTAATATTCGGTCCGGTTGTGGTTACTCCGCAGGTGTCTCGATGGTTATACAATCGAGCGGGCACACCCGCACGCAGGCCATACAGGACGTGCATAATGTTGGTTCCACTGCGATTATCCTCATCGCATCATGCCCCCTCTCCTCCCAACCTGTCCTGATTAAGGGGTACTTTGTATGCGATACTATCCCGGCATCGGGGGCCAAAAGAAACACCTTCGGGGCACATATCTCCAGGCACTTGCGGCATTCCTGGGGCTGTGTGCACTCTTCACCAATAGTGATTAGTGGGGCCCGTTTGTACTCCTCCAATATCTTCAGCTCAGGATAGCCGGAGGTGTCTGCTTTGCGGATGCGCTCGATATCCTCTCTCATTTCTTAGCCCCCTTTTCCACGCTCTCCTTGCGCAGCTTCTGCAGACCGACCGGTTCCCGTGCCGGCAGCAGTGTTACCTTCTTGCGCTCCACCATCTCAATAGCATCGGTGGGGCACACACTGCGACATATACCACACCCCATGCATCTGGTAAGCATAGTGGTAACCGTCTTCAGCGCCCGGTCTAACCTGATGGCCCCAAAGTTGCATTGCTGCTGGCACTTGCCGCATCCGGTACACCTGTCATTGTTCACGCTGGCCACATAGTACCCCTCGACGAATGCCTCCGGAATATCGTACAGAAACCGCTGCCTCATGGAGTGACAATAGGGCATCTCGCAATTACATAAGGTGATGATGCGGGGAAAACCAATCGTGAATACAGTATGTACCAGCCCTAACCTTTTCTCGAAGTCCAGTAGCAGCTCTCTCATCTTGTCCGAGTCTGCGGCGTCAAACTCGTAAAAGGTCTCTTGCTCTCCCGTCTTGAAAACACGCCGCCCGGCACGGTAGCCCTCCTTGTCCTGGGGATCCTCAGGCTTCAGGCGGTGCAAGGAAGTCATGCACACCGGCTCGCTGATATCACCACCCCGGGTCCTCTTGCAGATGCACGAGACGTTTATGCAGCGGAAATCCTCCCCCTGGTTGGTCTCCGCAGCTATACGTAAGAGCTCGATTGCTTCCTCCAGGGTGACGACCTGAGCCGTGCGCCCGCCCTGGACCACTTTTTTCACCCACTCAATTCCGTATTTTCCCGGATTGACGGCATTGAGAATCTCGTACTGGCTCCCATATTCGGTCTCCTTGTCCAGCGCTGCCAGGAATGCTTCGTGGTCATGGGCGTGTGGACTGAAGTACCACCTGGCCTGCTCCTCACCGTAGACAGTTGCCAAAGCATGGCTCATACACTCTTCACACATACTTTACCCTCCAATTATCGTGGTAATTATACCACACGGACAGACCACTATCCTGAGTAAGCGCATTACCCGGGATTTACCAATTTCAAGTTGCTTCTTCCTATATATTATGTCCGGGGACTGCTCCGAATGGCCCGCCACCATGTTTCATTGACATTGTGTAATAATATGTGTATAGTTATTGTGTAACATTAGTGTAGAGGTTGAGATGGCCAAGAAAGTGATACAGGTTCCTGTCGACGAGGGGCTTCTGGAGGAGTTGGACAATCTTTCCAGGAAGCAGCGTAGAGCCAGGTCGGAACTGATTCGCCAGGCTTGCCGGACTTACTTGCGGCAGACCAAACAGGAAGAAATGGATAAAGTCTACAAGCTGGGATACCAGAAAATCCCGGAGGAAGCGGAACTGGGTGAAGCTCAGGTAACTGCGGTCGGAGAGACGATATCCAGGGAGTCATGGTAAATGCTCCGGGGTGAGATATGGTGGGCTGAACTACCTCCGTCTGTTGGCAGACGCCCGGTTCTTTTACTATCCAGAGATGCCGCCTATAGTGTGAGAACGTCGGTTATTACTGCCGTAATTACGCGTACCATCCGTGATATTCCTGTTGAAGTGCTACTTGGGCAGGAAGATGGGATGCCGGTTAAGTGTGTGGTGAACCTGGATAACATCATCACAATACCTAAGACCAGGTTAATTGAACGAATTACTACACTATCTACCGGGAAGATGACTGCAGTGGTGACAGCAATTACTTTTGCTCTTGACCTGTAGAGACTTGAAATTACTATTTGGAGGTAACCGTGGACCCGAAAGTTTACGACCTGCAGAACAGACTTACCAGGCTGACCAGGGAAGAGGATAACCTTAACGCGGAGGTCAGGGAATTGCTCCCAGACCTGACAACCCCTGGCCGTCAGGCATCTGACCTGATGGCCTCTGGCCGTCAGGCTCTTACCGGAGAGAAGCTGGCGAAGTACAAGTGGATTGAGAGCAGGCTGGACGAAATACAGGCGTGGAAGCGCCAGCTCACGGAGAAACTGGACAAGGTCAAGCGGGAACAAGCGGCCGGGAGCTAGCGCCCTTCGGCCCGACTGGTGCAAGTAAATAGAACCATCAAATGGCGCTACTTGACATGAGGGGAAGAGTGTCGTAATCTTGGGGAAAATATGGGAGGGAATTGTATGGAAGCCTATTGTATGAAGTGCCGTGCCAAGAGAGAGATGAAGGACGCCAGGGCAATCACCATGAAGAACGGGAAACCGGCAACTCAGGGTGTCTGCCCCAAGTGTGGCACCAAGATGTTCCGAATCGGCAAGGGCTGATGCCGGCTCTCCCCCGGATAAATTACGCCATTCAAGAGACCCCCGATATATAAAGGAGGGTAGCACTACTCGGTGACAGCCGGATGCCGGAGTCGCCGGAATGGTGCGAAACAGACCGGGACTCCGAGCGGAGCGAGGAGACACAGCAGCTTTACCATAAAATACTTTACAATAACATGCAGAAAGGTTGACAAAAGGTTGACAAATGGCTCGATTGTGTTATAATGTGTCCATACTGTCGTGAGGCAGGTATGACTGCGTGTAAAAGGAGGTGTAGTATTGAAGCAGCCCACAAGGGGAAGAATGTACGGAAACGCAAGCTATACTGAGAATCAATCATTGTCTCTGTATAGAGCAGGGTCTCTGCACGGGGCTAATTGTGTTCATGTTACAGAGACAAGTAAATCAAGGAGGAAAAACTAAAGGTCGATGAAAAGGAAATTTTCTAAAATATTAGGTATAGGCGTAACGCTGGCGCTGTTGAGCAGTTTAATTGTTGCTCCCATGGCAGGCGCAGTTACCCAGCCCACCGTCACGCTTGACACAGGTGAAGCTTCCATCAGTCTGGCGAACGCCGGCTACTCAGTCGTGTTCAACCTGGGCAGGCAGATAAAGGCGGGCTCTTCGATAACCGCCGCTGCTGGTGCCTGGGTCCTGGCCGATATCGGGGACACGATGACCTTCACCGCAACGACCCAGGGTGACGTAGTCACTCTCCCTACCGCCAACGGTACCGTACCTACAGTGGTACTGGCAGGCGGTGCCACCATAGCTGCCGGCCCCCCTGCTGTGATTACTTTCAACGCAGTGGGAGCAACGGCAGTGGCCACCGCCGTCACGCCGGCCGACGGTACCTGGGCCCAGACGGCCCAGACAGCGGCCGCGACGGTGAGTGGCGGTGCTGGCGCCTACACCCTGCCCGTGGTGGGAGATACAATCACCTTCACCTCAGCCCTGGCTACCGATGTAGTCACTCTCACCATCACTAGCGGTACCCTGGGTGTAGCAATGAGCGGTGCCGGTACCTACGCGGCCGGCGTCATCACCTTCGCCGCAGCTGGGGAAGTGGCAACTGTCACCTGCCTTACTGCGGGCGCGGGCACCTGGGCCCAGACTGCTGGTGGGGCAACGGTAACCGCAGCTAGTGCTCGTGTGGCGACGACAACCGCGGCAACCGGTACTACTGCCGACACCATCACCATCACCTTCCCCTACGACACCGGCATAGCCGTAGCCCCGACCGCGACGATTGTTGCGTCGCCGGGCTGGATAGATAGCGCCTGGGCCGGTGGACTGGCAGCGGACTACGACAATGTTACCTGGGTCGGCACTCCCTACAACGTCCTCACCGGTGCCGCGGCCAAGATTGTTGGTACCCTGGGCAACACCACAAAGACTGTGGCCGACTGTGACAAGATGGGTGAAGGCGCCCAGGTCCGAATCGCCATCACCGCCGGCATCACCAATCCGGCCACCATCGGCGACTACACCCTGACGGTGAAGACTTCGGCCACCGGGGACACCACCGCGGTAACGTCGACGTCCTACGCCATCACCGCGCCCACGGTTGCCGCGCTTCCCGGCATCGTCCGGCTCTACAACTCCGCCGGCGTGGAGATGGCCTCCCAGACGGGCGGCACCGCCATCGCCACATTGCTGACGGCCGCCACCGGCATGTCGGGCTCCACCATCAAGATAGGCCCGGGAACCTACGTCGAGAACATCACCACCACGGCTGCCTTGCAGACTATCGAGGCCACCGGCACCGCCGCTGAGACCATCGTCGTCGGCACGGTGACCGTCAACCAGGTATCGACCACGATACAGGGTCTTACCCTGAAGGCTGCGGCCGGCGGTGGAACGTTGATGACGATTACCGGGGACAAGGCCGTCATCCAGAACAACGTCATCGTGAAGGGCGGTACGGCTGCCCTCAATTCAGATGTTGCGGGTGAGACGCTAATCGCCTATAACAACGCGGTCGCTTCTACATCGACGACCGGCTACGGCACCATCACCAACAACACCTTCGACACCACGAAGATGTATTACTGGGCCTACCGCGTCGCGGACACCTCCATTGACGTCAACGCGACCGGCTGCCGTATCACCAACAACACCTTCACCGTGGATACCACCACGACCGCCACGGTCGGCGGTACCGACGACATCGCCATCGACGCCAGCGCCGGTGCCCTATTATACCCGACCACGGTGAGTGGAAACACCATCAACGGGTCCAGCGGGACCGGCATCCGCGTCACCGCTGGCTATACGAACATCAGCACCGCCACCATGTCGAACCTGGGCCAGGCTATTCTCGTCAACGGTGCGACCGCCATGGTCAGCGTAGCTAACAGCACGATAAGCGGCTGCGGTGTTGGTATCACCCTGGCCAATGGCTACGCCGGCGTCCCGGCCATCGAGGTAACCGCCGCTGCCGGCCTGACCGTCACCAACACCACCATCACCGGCGGTCTGAACGACATCATGGAGATTACCGCCAACGCTGACAACGTCATCGTGATGTTCAATGACCTGAGCGGCAACGCCTTGGGCATAGACAACAACGACGCGGTCAACACGCTCAACGCCACCAACAACCTGTGGAACGTCGACGGCTCTGCCCCTCCGGCAACTCTATTCAACGCCGGCCTGGTTAATGTCGTACCCGTCCAGGGTTCCGCTGGCACCGGTGCCCTTACTACCACCGCCGTCGGTGGTTTACTGACCGCCAGCACGACCGCGGGTGTGGACGTTGAGGTCACACTGGCCACGGGTGGCGCCTGGG
>JADHXC010000080.1 GCA_016783135.1 Dehalococcoidales bacterium
CGGCCTTTTTTAAGCGCAGTACCGGTCCTACCCGGTCGTACCTGCGTGCCGCCTGATGATGTCCAGCACCTGGTCGGCGTTCTTCGTGGAGAAGACGAACTCGCGGAACCTGCCCACTCTAAGGCTGAGAAGAACACCCGGATAACCGACGACATTGTAGACAAGCCGCCATCTACCCCTGACCTTTGTCATGCGTATTCCCCAACCCGCGTAGGCAAATGCCGGAGACTCGTCCCGAAAGCAGTCCTCGATATCACCCCAGAGCATCGTCCGCTTCATCATTCCGAAGGCGACCGTTATCGACTGCGAGGTGAACCTGATGGTCAGCTTCCGAAAATTAGCGACGAAGATGCCAATAGCCGACAGGAAGACGAACATGACGATGTAGAACCAGTCCGGGGCCGGGCTGCTACCAAGCGGACCACCGGTAAGCTGCAACACCAGCAGGACCAGCATCAACACCGCGAAAGCAGAAATTATCCCCGCCGCTATCAGGCCAAGCGGGAACGGTATCGTCTCTTCGTAGACGGTGTCAGATGTCACTCCGGGCATACCTCCTGCCGTAAGTTTCAGGTAATAGTGCCATTGTTCAGGAAATCCGGGTAGCACCGGATGCAATCGCCACCTCACGCATGATGACTGACTCCCGATAAAACCAACGACAGCGGGCCCTGAAGGCCCGCTGTCGGGTCAAGACATATCGCCATGCTTAACAGTTCCCCCACATCCTGCTGGTCTGCCGGATGTCGATAGTGCTACCGCCCTTACAATTCGCGTCCTGACGCAGGGGGAGGGTGGAATGTGCTGACTAGACGGCGACGACTTCTTTGAGTTCGGGTATCTGTTCCCGCAACACGCGCTCGATGCCGTTCCTCAGGGTCATGCTGGCCATCGGACAGCCGTCGCAGGCACCAGTCAGCTTCAGACTGACGATACCATCTTCGACATCCACCAGCTCGACATCGCCGCCATCAGCCTGCAGGCTCGGTCGTATCTGCTCCAGAATAGTTTCTACTTTCTCACGCATTTGTTACCTCCTCGTTGTTAGTACCTGTCTAACTAAATCATACCGCAATGCACCGAATAATGCCACTGCGGGGGTGGGATTGTCAAGTTATGCCGGTTATAAGTTAGCTCCCCGGATAGCCCCGCCGTTGCAGGATAGCCCTCATCCTGGTAACGGAATCAACGACCGGGTGCAGACTTGCATGGATAATCATGTGTATCGTAGAATAAGGTTAGTCTGCCATTCAAGTATTATTTTGCCAGATAATCCTCAGTAGCTCAATTGGTAGAGCATGCGGCTGTTAACCGCAGGGTTCGTGGTTCGAGTCCACGCTGAGGAGCCACAGCCTCAACCTGGTTCATTCCACGCCCGCGATTTTCGGTATTAATTCTCCCAGGCGCCTGTATTAATCCCCGATAATAGCCACGTGAGTACCCTCTCAACTGAGCGTGCGGAATGTAGTTACGACATTGGTGAGAGAGCAGAGCTGATGATTCAGTGTTCAGGCATTGCAGAGGCAACTCGGGCCAGGCGTGTGAGCCTTGCTAGCAGGCTCGGCTTGAGGGGCACTCAGTCTTGATAGATGACTAAATTCACAGGGGCACACCTCTAACATTCTACCTAGACCAGTTTTCCAGAGGCAGGTCACTTAGCATAGTTGGGGAATCCGCCAATCTCACCTTCAAGTTGCATGATTCGCGCATCGGCCTTGCCTGAGTTGATGTTGATAAAACCCACGGTGCCCAGCACATAATCGTAGCCCGGGAAAGTTGGGCTGCCCGGATTTATTCGTATCGTTCTATTGCGGTTTTCCAGCGAGCTGTGATGAGTGTGGCCGTAAACAACAATATCCGGGGGTTTCTTCTTGGAATCCTCTGTCCATTCCCCATAATGTGACAGCCAGATGGTAACACCATCCACGGTAATTGTCTGCGTGGGTTTCACACGCTTGTCGATTATTGTCTCGAAGGGTTCATCATCACCCTCGGCCGCCAGTACTGGTGCTATGGTCTCCAAGTCGTCCAGTATGGGAAGACTGTATATGTCCCCAGCGTGAAGAATAAGGTCAACACCTCTGAAGGCTTCTCTTACCTGGGGTGGGAGTTCCGATGAAGTCAAAGTACTGAGACTGACACGATGGCCAGAAATACGGACATGGGTGTCTGAAAGCAATCCAATTAACACTTTTTTACCTGCTCTCTACTTGAGATTTCCTATTCGAACCCGGGAGGGGGATAAACATGCTTCATCGCTTTTATCAGATATACTATATACCCCTGACACCTATTTATCAATCTCCCACAGGACTGACAGTCCGCTGGGTAGGAGGTGTCAACACAGCCTTGAGTACCTGGCCACCTGTCTATGTGGAATGTAGTTACGAAATCGGCCAGGCAGAGACTCGACCAGGATGGCAAGGTCACAATACATCACAATCCTATCCCTTCCATATACCTGTCAGCAAAGGGATTTGATTGTGTCCCACAAGTACTTTGACATACAGAGAGACATGCGATTCCCTTGCTTCTGCCAGGCCTGTGTAGTGGGTAAGACGGAATCAGAGATGAGCAAAAACGACGAGAGGTATTGTTTGGCTTGTAAGGCTCTTATGAAACAGGACTCAGGCGATGTCGCTGATGGCCGGTATCCCCACCAGGCTGTCAGCCAGCTTCACCGCCCTGACTATGGCGTCCGATACGACCACAGCGGCGAGCACGCCGACCACGTTCACGTCGGCCGTTTCCCTGCCGAGGGAGAGGGCGAAGAGAGCATCACCGTCGTACATGGTGTGGCAGGGGTTGATACTGCGGGCGATGCCGTCCTGGGCCATCTGGGCCACCTTGTTAATCTGCTCCTTGTCGAGACGCGCGTTTGTGGCAATAACACCGATCGTCGTACTGCTGGGAAACCCAACCTGCCATCCATCACCGTGCGCCAGCAGTTCAGTGGTACTGGCAAAACCAGAACCGTCCGCCCGACGCGGACCGGCCAGGACTCGCCCCGCCCCCGGCTCAATCACATCGCCGAAGGCGTTCACGACAACAAGAGCAGCCACAACGATACCACCCGTTCCTTTCGTGCTGGCCGTACCCAGGCCACCCTTGGTCGCCTGCCCGATGCCAAGAGCCTTGCCCACCGTGGCCCCGGTACCGGCACCAACACATCCCTCTGCCACCTCCCGGTCACCGGCGCTGAGGCAGGCCTGATAGCCCTCCGTCATTCCGGGCCTGACGCTTGTGTCACCGATTGCCAGGTCGAACAGTATTGCCGCAGGGACAATGGGCACCCTGCCGCCACTGGTTTCATAGCCTGTACCCCTCTCCTCCAGATAGCGCATGACACCGCCGGCAGCATCAAGGCCAAAAGCGCTGCCGCCACTGAGCACTATCGTGTGTACCTTCGTCACCAGGTTCATCGGACGAAGCAGGTCCGTCTCTCTGGTTCCCGGTGCCGAACCGCGGACATCCACCCCGGCTACCGCCCCGTCCTCGCACAGCACCACCGTGCACCCGGTGGCGGCATCCCGGTTGGTCCAGTGCCCTACCCGTATTCCCGGTACGTCAGTTATTGCACCATGCATCATGCTGGTCCCCCCCGACTACTGCGGACAATCCACCAACGTTCCGGCGTGTGTCACAGGGCATGCCGTGACCGCTCTATTTACGTGTCCCCTATGCCTGCCGCTTCAGGTCAATGTGCACCGGACACACCCTCAGGCAGGTGCCGTAGTAGGTGCAGGCAATCCTGATGCGACCGTCCTCTTGCGGCATACAGCGCCCGGGATCTGTCACCGCGGGCGTGTCGATGAAGACCTGCTCAGGGTCACAGTCCTCCTTGAGCGTTATCGCTGCCACCGTGCATGCGTCGAGGCACTCCCGACAACTCTCCCTGAGACAGACCTGCTCGGAGAGCAGGGGGTCATAGTCAAACTCCGCCTCTGTTATCACCGAACCATACCTGACCCTGGGCCCGAACTCGGGGTTCAGCACGATGTTGTTGTAGCCGAATTCACCCAAGCCTGCTCTGACTGCGGCATGCCGCTGGGAGAAGAACCCGAAGAAGTCGGAGAGCAGTAGTTCACCCCCTTCCTGTGTCGCAGGGGTGCCCAGTGACTTGAACCCCTGCCTCTCCAACCTGAGAGCTACCTTCAACCCCAGCAGGTTCAATTCCCGGTCCTGCACGAAGTGACCCAGCTCCAGGTAGAAGTTGCGGACGAGGAACGCGGCGCGGGTGTCCTGAGGTATTCGTGATTCGGCATTGCGAAGGTATTCGGGGTAGTCAACGACAGAGTCCAGCAACCTCATTCCGAACGAGATCACTGATTTCGCCGTGGGGAGGATATCCCAAGGTGCATGCCCCTTCGGCGCGCCCCCGAATCTCTCAACGGGCGCGATGCCTACCAGATCGGCACCCTCAGCCAGGATGTACTCCTTGACGTCAACCGTCATATCCATGTGCGCCTCCTTCCGTTGCCTGTCGTCTCATGTCGTCTTGCTCAGAATGTACCCGCGGGCCCTTTGTCTTTCACCGACATTTCCCATATCAACTCGCCATGAGGCATTCCGGCTCTAATTGCTTCGTCACCAATAGTAGAACCATGGCACCTGGTTGTCAATCTCCCATAGGACTGGCAGTTCAGTCGATGTCAATATATACCCTTGAGTACCCGGTCACCTGGGCGTGCGGAATGTGGTTGTGACATTGGGGGATGGTACGCTGTCTGGGGGCAGGTCAGCTCATCAAGGAGTGGTAGCAAGGTGAAGAGATAATATGTATTCACGAACATACCGAACTAGAACCAAGGGGCATTAGTTGACACTGCCATATCCTGGTAGATGGGAGGGTGTCGTTGCAGGTTTGAAGAAATGCTATGACTTGTTCAGTAAGGTCAAGGATTGCGCAAGATTGTGTTCTCGTTGGTGGGGTCCCCATCTACAGGCATACCACAGTAAGTGTCCATTATCTCTTGCTTTGGTGGCCGGGCTTCAGCAGACCCCAGCTCCGTAATGACATACATGCCATCGACCAATTCAGCCTTGATTGACTCATCCTTGATGCGCATACGGATGGTCTCCTCGCTGACTTTTAGTAGTGTGGCTGCCTCACCGACTGTGTATCCCCGTTTTGCTTCCATAATGTTGACAGTATATATCCCTGGTGTAGCCTATGTCAACGCCAAGGCTACTACTCTTGCCAGTCTATCACCGTTCGATTCTGGTTCGGCATGACCGGTGTGTCAACGGAGCAGTAGTGCCCCCTCACCTGGGCGTGCGGAATGTGGTTACGACACTGGTGAAGAAAGTGGTACTGGAGGGAAGAAGCAGTCCCCACGAGGTAAGGACCAGCAGACCATTGAAGGCCTGCTAGCCTCTCGTTTCTCAGATGCCTGCCCTTCAAGGTCTATGCCCTTCGTCCTCTCCGAGACTGCCTTTCGGCGTCTATCTCCTGGAACACCTTCAGCCTGGCTTCATCCAGATGGCCAAGAAGGTAGCTAATGTGACGCTCGGTCAATTCATCACGTGCTTTCTTGAAGGCAGGGTCTCTCACCAGGTTATTCAGCTCATTCGGGTCATCCACCATGTCGTACAGTTCCAGCGGT
>JADHXC010000036.1 GCA_016783135.1 Dehalococcoidales bacterium
AAGGACAAGACTGCCCTTGAAAAACGAGGTAATAATGACCTGAAAAAGTGACTGGGAATTGAAAAGGACGGGATTTTTTCAAAATCCCGACCGCCAGAATAGAGAAGCATTTTTTGAATAGCCTTTTTTCGGCACTCTCAGAATGGGCTTTTGTTATATCAGAGGAAGCAATTGCACCTTTTTGCTACTGGTGTAGAGTGAAAGCCTGAAAAACCTCCCACAGTGGGATGCTAAAATCGCGGGAAGCCATTACAGAGCTCCGAGATGAAGATGGACAGCCAAGTGCCATGGATATACTATTGGTGACAAAGCAATGAGAACCGGGATGCCTCGTTGCGAGTTGAAATGGGAATAACCGAGTGGACCAACACCCGCTTGACACAGACCGGCCGCAAGTTCATATTATGTAGCTAGGGGAGCGACTCGTCCACATGGTAATCTGTCTACTGCAGGAGGAGAGAATGGCTGTGCTGTCAGGACGACAGAGCAGGGGGTTTGCGGGAGGAGGCAGGTTATGACAGCCGGTACATAATACCCGGAGGTGCTTGAATGGCGAAAAATCCGAGATGCCCCAATTGCGATTTACCCACTATGAGAACCAAGGACTGGGCTTGCCAGTGGTGTGGATACCCGCTGGTTTCCGAGTCTTTTCCGCAGATGTCAAAGACCTATCAAGAAGTCAGAGCGGAACGGATAAGCAAGCTGGCGCCGTCGGAAACAGAGGAAGCAGATGTGCCGACAGAGAATGCGAAATGCCCGAACTGCGATTTGCCTACTATGAGAACTAAGGACTGGGCTTGCCAGTGGTGCGGACACCCGCTGGTTTCCGGGTCTTTCCGGCAGATATCAAAGACCTACCAGGAAATCAAGGCGGAGCGGATAGGCGAGATGGCGTCGTCGGAAACAGTGGAAACGGATGGGCTGGCAGAGAATGCGGAATCGGCATCACCGGTTGTTGACTCAGCGACGGAAACTGAGCCAACACGGGGGTTTGCACCTGTAGAAGAGCCTGAACCGGAACCGGTAACAGAGGTAGAAGAGACGTTGGCGGTTGAGACCGAAGCAGCACCCGAGCCTGAACCGGAACCGGTAACAGAGGTAGAAGAGACGTTGGCGGTTGAGGCCGAAGCAGCACCCGAGCCTGAACCGGAACCGGCAGCAGAGGTAGAAGAGGCGTTGGTGGTTGAGACCGAAGCAGCACCCGAGCCTGAACCAGAACAGGAGCCGGAACCCGAGCCAGTAGCAAAGAATAAGTCGAGGGGGAAAAAAGACTCTGAGACAATATCAGAAGTAACCGTCGCGGAACTATGCACTTCTTATCAGAGCTATGGAATGGTGGGACACGATGAATTCAAGGACAGAGTCTTTCGGGTGACCGGTTTGGTGGCCAGTATCATAATCAAAGCTACTGTTGACCAGTACTATGTTGCCTTGACTGGCAGCAAACCCCATCCTCTGGGAGATATCCACTGTATATTTGAGAAGAAGGACGTGCCAGAGCTGAAACGATTGACAATAGGCCAGGGCTTGACAATACAGGGCAGATACAACGGCTTCGTGACAAACATTATCCTGTCAGATTGTGTTCTCAACTATAAGTAGTGTCGTTCTGCCAACACGAATCTCTCAGGCTTTGGGATAGAGAGACTTAGATAGCCCCTATCCTAAGGATAGGCCCTATCCTAAGGATAGCTGTATTAAAAGCGGGCCCGCTACCCTCAAGGGGTCCGGTGTTAAGCATTCTACCATACCCTGTACCGGTGGGTTTTGGGTGTCCACCTTAGTTAACGACCTGTTATTTTTCCACGCCTTTGCATAAGCTCAAAGATGACACCACCGGGCCCGCCACAGTCCAGGTATATCCACTGGCCCGGCCTCTGTAGTATGATTTCAGCCCCCTGCTCTACCAGCTTGGCCGCTTCTCCATCTACGTCATCCACGAAAAAGCCCAGGTGGTGCAAGCCCTCTCCATGCTCTTCAAGGAATTCAGAGTGAAGAATCTTGCCCTTTTTAATCTCTATCAGCTCAATCTCCAGGTCACCCATGTAAGCGAAGGCAAGCTTCACTTCTATAGGGTTCCCCTCGGCGTCAGTACCGGTATTGGTAGTGAAAGTCCAGGGGCCAATGCCGAACATCCGTCCCCAGGTCTCGATAACCTTCTCACAGTCCCTGACCACGATACCGATGTGGTCAACCGTCTCCAGTGTGAATTTGTGGGTTTTAGATTTTGTCATGGAAATATACCTCCTTCTGCTATTGCTCTATGGTCTCAAGAGAACAGCTATGTTTTCGCCGCTGTAAACCGAATCAATTGCTCTCTGGCAATCATCAAAGGGTATAATCTCGGTAATCAGTGGTTTTGGGTCAATCTGTTTGTGAGAAATCAGGTACATTGCGTCTAACATATTACCGCCCAGAATACCAAAAATCTTTAATTGTTTTACTGTCCATAACATCGGGTTTACTTCCATCGGTGAGACAAAGCCAGCCAGTACGATAGAAGACCCTCCGCGCTTTGCCATCTCGGCCGCCTGGTTCAATACTCTGCCATCACGAACACAAATGAGAATGGCATCAGGACCGTCCCCGGTTAACTTGACCACCTCTGAGATGATGTCGACTTCGTTGGCATTTATAGCGGCATCAACGCCAACCTCAAGGGCTTTGTCCAGGCGTGATTTCACCAGGTCAATGCTGATTACCGGTGCAGAGTGGTTCCACAAACACCGCTTCTTCATCAGAAACGTGGTCGGGTACTTTCATTATGCCAAGTGGGGCAGACACAAAATACTCCGCCATGCATTTATACGTTTCGTAACCCGGTGTTGCTGGCCCAAGTGGATTCGGTCTGCCTGCAAACGGTATGGCACGGTCTCCCACTGACCAACCGCTGACTCCCTCCCCAACTTCAACTACCTCGGCAATGAACTCGTGCCCCGGTATTGAATCCGGACTTATGGAGAATCCGTCCCCGGGAAAACCGGCGGAACTATCCAGACCCAGTTCGGCAGCCATCCTGTGTCCCATAATAGCTCCCGGGTGTGTAACGCCTTGCCCTATCATTCCGAAAGAGCCGTCGAGATACTCAAGGTCACTACCGCAAATACACGCGTATTTCGTCTTCAGCAAGAGCCATCCAGGCTCAACTGTCGGTATTGGTATCTCTTTGCACTCAATATGTCTCTTTTCTCCCGTGGCGACACAAGCCTTCATAGTATCCCCCTGTTTCTTGATTCCTGCGGCCTATTCAACCGGTCCACCTGTTCACGTATGTAATTCCCCATCCCACTGTTGGACCTGTGGCTGTATCCATATATATTACGGGTGGAATCACTGACCAGACTGAAGAACCTGGTGGAAGCATGGAAATATGATATACCATTTACTTGCCTGACGTCATGTTCTGGGCGCGGGAAAGTTAAAGGTCGATACGCGCTAACTTCACCACTCCATTGTACTCGCCAGTGCCTGGTTCGTCCTATATCGCGAGCTTTTCCTGTTCCCGGGGCGTGTCTTGACAAAGGACGAGTAGAAAACAGACAATAGCAATGATATCAGACATCATTGTGTACTAACGGAGAGAACCCTAAAGCCTGGGACCTGCTGTTCGGGTGAGACTATTACCACTCACACTGTTAGCAGCAATACAGGTGCGACAATTTATTCAAGGAGGAACGGATAGACATGGAAGCACCATCACTGGAACTACCATCGAAAGAGGTCCTGCTCAAGCTGTATCGTGACCTCCTCACTGCCCGGCGGGGGGAGGCGGAGATATTTGCCATCCAGAGCAAGGCTACCGGTCGAGGAAGCGGTCATCGGGGTCCCGGGGAGGAAGCTATCCCGATAGCTATCCTTAATAACCTGACTGAGACCGACTGCTTTCACCCCAATTTCCGGACGTACTTCTGCCACTTCGCCAAGCCGGGCTTCACTCTCAAGGATGCGATTGCCCAGAGTCTGGGGAGAAGGTCCGAGCACCCGCTCATATTCACGCCGGAACTCGGTGCGATGGGCAGCAGCGGCACACTGGGAGAGGCCTCGGTGAGGTACGTCGGCGCGGCCGTGGCCAACGTCATCCAGAAGACCGGCGACGTGACTGTCTTCATACAGGGAGACGGGGCTTCCAATCGGGCACCCACTCATGAGGCGATGGTGGTTGCTGCGGCCTGGCAGCTGCCGATAATTTTCGTCATCCAGAACAACAAGTATGGTATGGGTACCTCCTGGCGCAAGTCCTACAACATTGAGGACCTGTCTGTCAGGGGTGCCGGCTACGGAATGCCGCACGAGACTGTCGACGGCAATGACATGCTCAATATGTACCTTGTCGCAAAGAAGCATATCGACCGATGCCGCGCCGGTGGGGGGCCGAGCCTCATCTGTGCTGATACCTGGCGAATGCGGGCACACTATGAGGGCGACGCGCAGATATACCGTCCCAAGGGCGAGGCGCAGGACTGGCAAAAGTATGACCCGCTTATGCGGTATGAGAAACAACTCATGGAACTCGGTGTCCTATCCCAGGAGGACGTTGACAGACTGGAGGCGGAAGTAATAGCAGAGATAAATGCCACCATCGAGGAAGTCGAGAGTATGGCGGTACCGTCGTCCTATGAGGACTTCATGGCCAGTGCAATCGACGGATTATAGGATAGGTAAGGAGAGAAGACAAATGGCCGAGATCAGATATATTGAAGCTCTCAATCAGGCGTTTCGAGAAGAGATGCGCCGGGACGAGAAGGTGGTGATGTGGGGAGAAGACATCATATCCATGAACGATGTTCACGGTCAGACCCGTGATATATACGATGAATTCGGCGGCGATAGAATCAAAGACACACCCATCTGTGAGCAGGCTATTGCCGGTATGACCATCGGGGCTGCCTACAGGGGACTTCGGCCTATCGGTATCTACATGAACGCCGGTTTCAGCCTGTGCGCCTTTGACGGACTGTTCCTGAAGCTGGGCTGCAAGAGCGTCGGCCGATACGTTCCCGGTGATATTCCGGCAACCATATACGGCGTCATCGCCGGTCCGTTAGGTGATGGTGATAATGACCATGGCATGTCGCCGGAGTCCCTCTACGCCCACGCACCCTACCTGAAGATAGTCATGCCGTCCACACCCTACGATGTCAAGGGACTGATGAAGTCGGCAATCAGGGATAACAACCCGGTGATGGTCTGGGACCATGCCTGGAACTTCTACCAGGGCCACAAGGACGGCAAGATTGAGCGTATGGCTAACGTTCAGGAAGTGCCGGAGGAGGAGTATCTGATTCCCCTCGGCAAGGCGGACGTCAAACGGGAAGGGACTGATATCACTATCGTGACTTACTCGTTCCAGGTACACAACGCCCTGGCTGCGGCCTATAATCTCGCCGAGGAGGGCATCAGCGCAGAAGTCGTCGACCTGAGGACAATAGTGCCCCTGGATGTAGACACGGTTGTCGACTCCGTCAAGAAGACCGGCCGTCTGCTTATCGTGCACGAAGCGATGAAGCGTGCCGGGTTTGCCGGAGAGATACTGTTCAGAATAAGTGAACACAGTCCTGAGTTGATACCGTCGCTCAAAGCCCCGTTCAGGCGGCTGGCCGGGTGGAATCTGCCACTGGTCAACCGTCCGGAGCTTGTACCTACCATGGGGACCATAATGAGCACTGTTAAGGAGATGGTGTAAAGTCAATACCAGCCGAAAGAGAGGAGCTAATACCGGAACATGCACGAAGTGAGGATACCCAATCTTGGGGCCCAGATAGATGATGCAGAGATAACTGAGTGGTTGGCCAGCGAGGGCGCCAGGGTTGAGGCAGGCGAGGTGATAAGTATCCTGGAGACGGAAAAAAGCAGCTATGACCTGGAGGCCAGTCACAGTGGCATCCTGCACATCATCACCGGTGTCTCAGATGATAGAATCTCCGTCGGAGAACTGATTGGCATAATCGCCGAGTCCGATGAGGAGTACGAAAAAGCCAGGTCCAGGTGAGGACGGAGAATGACTGAAGAGAAGAAGGCACCAACGCTATCCCTATCACAGGCTAGGAGAGTGGTAAGATGAGGACAGCGGTAGTCTACAGGTCGTTCCTCGGCACGACGAAGAAATACGCGGAGTGGCTGCACGGAGAGGTGGAATCAGACATCTTCAGACCCGGTCAGCTCAGCAAAGCTAAACTCGCCCAGTATGACCTCGTGATTCTCTGTTCCGGCACCTACGCGGGGTGGATAAGCATTCGGGGTCGGCTGAAGAAGTGGTGGAGCACCCTGCACGGCAAGAAGGTCATCCTGCTGGTGGTTGGAATGGTGCCTCCTGAAGACCCTGAGAGCACCGCTGCCTACCTCAAGATACCGGAGCACATCAGGCAGGAGGTCAAGTATTTCAAGTTGCCGGGGACGATAGGCTCCGGGAACCGGGAGCAGGTGAAGAAGGAGAACCTCCAGCCTGTGGTGGAGTACATCCGCTCTCTTTCTGGCGGGCCCGATGCGTGAGCCCGCAAGGTAGGCAGCCAGAGAGACAAATAAGTGTAATGGATAAGGAAAAGGCGATACGGAGCTTCCTGGAGCACGTGGACCGGTTGCCCCGGTTGCCTCTGGTCACTGACGTAGAGATGGATGCCCTCTTCGGAGAGGAGGTGGCGGCGGCACTGGCACAGATGGACCGTCATAACCAGGCAGAACAGATGTGCCTGCAATGCGAGAGTCGGTGCTGCCAGGTGTGTCAATGCGAACTCTACACCCCGCAGTTCAGCCGCTGTCCTATTCAGGAGCTCCGGCCCGTTCTCTGTCGGTTCCACTTCTGCAACCGGTTTCGTGTCGCCGGTAGTACGCTCATGGATGAGCTTGGTGACATTTTCTTCGATAGCCTGCTGGCTGCCGACCGTGAAGGTAACCCCAGAGTAAGGCTGTTCGAGAGTCCGCCGCTGTCGATAGTTGCCCCTGGCCTTGTTGCGGCAATCTCTCCATGGATTCAGGCGCTACTGGAAGGCACGGCAGACTCCGAACAAGTCGAGAAGAAAGTGTGCCGGGAAGCGGAGAAGTACCGTACCGTGGTTGAAGTGGGGGTGCCGGGCGACTAGCTGGAAGCCTTGTCCTTCTGCGTGCTTCCCGCAGGGTAAACTACACCTCCTGCTGCTTTAGTCGTCTGATGCTGAAAGCAACCACTACAAGCATGAGCACAATAAGCCCCGCCAGAATGGAGACCTCAAAGACGATGTCCGACCAGGTACCGCCCCGCTGGCTGATTTCCACAACCGGCTGAATAATATAATATGTGGGGAATATATTGCCAATCCACTGTGGAATCTGGGGAAACATGTAGACAAAGATCGGTGCGTACAGAAGAATGCCGATTGCCTTAATAACTGCGAATAGTGTATTGATATCCTTGACCAGCAAACCAAATACAATCCCGAACAACGCTGCCAGCACGGCGCCCATACCGAGTACTAACATCAGTAATCCGGTCTGTACTCCAAAAGCCTGGTTCATGAGCAAGATGACGATACTCATCACCATTGCCAGGATTACGCCCACCAGTCCCTTCGCGATGAGAATATCTCCCAGTGTAGCTGGTGTGATTGCCAGTGCTGTCAGTGTATGTTTCTGTTTTTCATTCACTATCAGACTTGCCGGTACCATGATACCGCCTATGGTTACGGCGTAGAGGAGGATAAATGGGAGCAGGCGGTCGCTCCACGGTATGTTTTGAGCATCACCCAGTATGGTTGTATCAATCTGGACCGGCACGTCCTGACCAGCTAGTTGGCGCACCGCACTGTTAATGCTTGCCAGCAGGATACCGCGGTTCTTAGCCAGGCTTTCGCCCCATACGTATGCGATCAGCACCATATTTTTCCCAATTGATACATCCTCGTCGAAATTACCGGATAAAGATATCCCCATGTCCACGGCGCCGTCCTCGACTGCTTTCTTGAGGTCGGCAACCGAGTCGTAAGCACGGGTCTGCACCGAATCCGATGCCGATACCAGGCCCACCAGCCGGGAATTACCCTGGTCACTGATGCCCAGCTTCGCTGTCTGTGAGAAGAAAGTGCCAAATACTAGGTTGATGACGAGGGAAATCAGTATCGGGAAGACGATTGCCAGAATAAAGACGAAGCCTTTGGAGCCGTACTTGAAGTCTTTCCCCAGCAGGATGGCTATTCTTCGAACGCTCATCTCAGTTTCCTCCCCAGTACCATGATTCCCAGCCATACGGAGACAATATCAACTCCGAGCAATACTAACAGGTTACTCCAGATGTCACTCCACCCGGCATTGAGGTTCGCCGCCCGGTAGACGGCATCAACGAGGTAATAGGACGGAATTGCCTTGACCCAATCCGTGACTGTTCCGGGCGCCAGCACGCCGAATGCGGGCACGCTCAGGACGATTAACGCCGGAAAGCCCCACGCCATGACCGTCGTCATTTCCTTGCTGCCGGATGCCACCAGGAAACCGATGCCAGTCACCATGATTGCGCCAAGCAACAATGCTACGATAATGATGAGTGGTTGCTGGTTCAGTCCACCGGTGACTGCCATGAACAGCAGGACCTGGATAAACGCCAGACTAGTGCCCATTATCAGCTTGGCTGCAAATAGACCCCGTATTGTCATCGGCGTAACCAGCAGCGCCTGGACGGTACGGCCGACGACCTCGCTGCTTATCAGGCTGGCCAGACCGAGCATCTCCATCATCAGTATGATGACGGCCAACATCGGTAACAGGCGGTCCCGCATCGGGATTTGAATACCGACCATATCACGTCCGAGCACCTCCGGTGAGACCTGGACGCTCAACATCTGCCCGGTCTGGAGATATGCCATTTCCTCGAGCAGTACCGTAATGGAGTCCTGCAGTTCCTCCGGCGTGTCCGTGCCGAAATAGACGTCAAGTTGGCCTTTCTCCCCCGACATCAGTTTGTCCATAAAGTCGGGCGGGATGACTACGCCGGCGAGGTATTTGCCACCGACAACCGCCTCCTTGAGCTGCTCTTCACTTTCCATGAGCACAAGCTCCAGCCCCTGGCTTCCCGCCTGCTCCAGTATCGGAGGCAGTACCGGGGCATAGACGGCCATATCCAGTGTCTCGTCAACCGTCTGTGGCATCACGAAATAGATGACAGTATAGGCCACCAGTGCCAGAACGGTTATAAAAGCAAAGAAACGGTTTCTGAAATAAAGCTTGAAGTCCTTGGCAATGAGTGCCCTGACAATCTGCCAGTTCATCCCACCAGCCCCCGTCCGGTAATCTCAATGAAGATGTCTTCCAGGCTGGCTTCTTCACTGTGCACGGTGACCACTCGCTCCTTGCTGAAGAGGTCCCGGACGTCACCTGCCGTCTCCGGCTTGTCCAGGATGACCTCACGGCTGTCAAGTCCACCATCCGGCCTGGCTACCTCTACCTTGAGTGCCCGTTTGCCGTACTGCTGCTTGAGGTTGTGCGGCGTGTCCAGGACCACTATCTTTCCGTTATCGACAAAGGCCACGCGGTCGGATAGTTTGTCGGCCTCCATCATGTCGTGGGTGGTCAGGAAAACGGTTGCTCCCCGTTCCCGCTCCTGGAGGATAATGTTGCGGATGGTCTCTGACGACGTCGGGTCGAGGCCTTCCGTCGGCTCGTCGAGAAAGAGGATGCTGGGTCGGTTCACCAGGGCGCGGGCCACCATAAGGCGCTGTTTCATGCCCTTGGAATAGCCCTCCACGCGGTCGTGTTCACGGCCGCCGAGACCGACGCGTTTCAGCAGGGCGTCGGCATCGAACGGCCTTATACCGAAAAGGCGGGCGAACAGGTCCAGGTTTTCCTCGGCGCTCATCTGCTCGTAGAGGTTGGGTAGCTCGAAACAGACACCGATATTACCCTGCACTTTCTCCGGGTTTCGGGCAACGTCTATTCCCAGCAGCGTTGCCTGGCCGCCCTTGGGTTGGAGTTGTCCGGTGAGCATCTTGACCGTGGTGGACTTGCCGGCACCGTTGGGACCAAGGAAACCGAGGATTTCACCTTCGGCCACCTTGAAGCTGATATCATCTACCGCCAGCAGCTGACCGTAGCTGTAGACCAGGTTTTGGGCAATTATCGCGTCTCCGGTCATTTGTTCTCCTTTCCTTCCCCGGCTTCACATAAGTGTAGCAATTGAAATAAAGCGGGACATTAAGTACATATCATACACGAATCTTGTGATACTTTGCCAGTAGTGGCGTATGATTCAAGTGGAGAGAAGATAAAGAACTGCAAAGGAGAAGCGAAGATGAAAGTAAGATTGGCCACCCTATGCACACTGATTGCTATCCCATTGTTGCTGGGAGCCTGCTCTTCGGGGGCGACTGTGGAGATTTCCTGCGATGATTTCATGGAGCAGCAGCACCTCAGCAAGCAGGTGGAACTCAGCACCGGCGAGACGCTCACGGTTACCCTGTGTTCCAACGCTTCTACGGGGTTCCAATGGGTAGAACCAGCGCAGGTCAGTGACAAGGGTGTCCTGCGGCAGACAGGCCACGAGTTCATTGCGCCCGGGGAAAAAGATGGTGAACCCCCCTCTCCCGGGACTGCGGGCCGGCAACAGTGGACCTTTGAGACACTCAGGAAAGGCACCACTGAAGTATCCCTGGAATACAGTCGCCCGTGGGAAGGTGGCGAGAAGGGTGAGTGGACATTCACACTGACCGTCGTGGTGAAGTAGGACCTGGCGAAGACCGACATTACCTCCCATATCCCCGTCGTTGAAAAGATGTGGTCCGGTTCCTTGACAAAAGGGGCCGGGCCACTTACATTGTCTATCACCGGATAGTATCCCTGCCGGGTCGTCATTATGGGTGACTGGGAATGCCGGAGTCTAACAGGAGGAGGTAGCCAGTACATGGACGTGGTTGAAGCAATCCGTCAGCGGAAGAGTATCAGAGGTTTCAAGCCGGATACCGTACCGGAAGAGACCCTGAGGGAGATAATGGAGATAGCCCTGCGTGCCCCTTCGTGGGCGAACACCCAGCCCTGGGAGTTTGCTATCGTGCGTGGGGAGAAACTGGAAGAGATTCGGCAGGCTTTCGTGGAGAAGGCACAGGCGACAGAACCGACGAACCCGGACCTGGCGGCTCCGGCCGGATTCCCCGAACCGTTTGATAGCCGACGCCGCGCTGTGGGCCGGAAGCTCTTCGAGATAATGGGCATTGGCCGGGAGGACCGGGAGAAGAGAGCGTGGTGGGGGTTGCAGGGGTTGAAGCTGTTCGAGGCCCCGGTGGTCATCTATATCTACACCGACCGTGCCTTCTACTCGCAGGAAGGGGGCTTGAACGTCTGGCCGGTGTTTGACTGCGGCCTGGTGGCAGAGAACATCATGCTCCTTGCTGTGGAGTACGGCCTGGGGACCATCCCGGCAATCCAGGCGGTCATGTACCCGGATGTCCTGAGGAACGTGCTGGGAATACCGGATACCAAGCTGATTGTCCTTGGCATAGCCATCGGCTACCCTGACCCGGAATCTCCGACGGACCGGTTCAACTCTGAGAGAGAGTCCCTCGACCAGGTGGCCAGGTGGCACGGATTTGACTAGCAGGTCGCTGAAAAAGTAGAGTCCCGAGGGGCCAAGCCCCTTTGGCAGGGGTCTGGGGGTGTCCCCCAGATATAATCTCTGCCCCCTTCCTGGCCAGGAAGGGGGTCAGGGGGATGGTCGAAAGGGTTTCTAAGCATCCTGCTAGAAGACGGGTCGGGGTGCAGGGTCAATACGGGATGCCTTGGCCACGGTCTGTGGACACCCTCACAGGGACAGACCGGCGCGGTAGCCGTCATCGATAGCTTCCCTGATTCGCCGTGGCTCGGCAGAATCCCCGATACGGAGGATTAAGGGTACCTTGCCTTCAAGGGCTCTGCTAAGCTCGTCATTCGGTCTGTAACCGACGGCTATCACTACGGAGTCCGCCGATATCGTCTGCTTTTCGCCTTCAGCAGTTGTGACCGTTACGGCATCGTCATGTATCTCTTCGCAGGTTACCTGAGTTTGCAGGGATACATTCTTCTCTCTCAGGCCATCCATGAGGCGTCGTCTGACCATCGGGGAGACATCTGCGGCCATCCTCTTCAGCATTTCAATAATAGTAACCGTTTTCCCTTGCTCCGCCAGGAAGTGCCCGGTCTCACAGCCGACCATCCCCCCGCCGATGATGACCACGTTCTGTCCTGCGGTAGCTCTCCCGGCGAGTACATCCTGGGCAAAGGCCACATTTGGGCCTTCTATACCGGGGATATCAGGTAATATCGGCAGGCCACCGGTGGCAATAACCACGGTATCCGGTCCTACCTCCGCAATCGCCCCGGGAGTTGCCTCTGTGCTGACATGCACCTCTACACCGGCCTCTGCCAATCTATTAGACATATATTTTGTTAAAAGGGCTATGTCCTCTTTGTATGGCGGCAGGGCGGCTACCGTGAGCTGTCCTCCGGGAGCAGGCTCTTTCTCGAAGAGCACCACACGGTGACCTCTCCGGGCAGCGACCCTGGCGGCTTCCATTCCCGCCGGCCCCCCGCCAACCACCACCACTTTCTTGGCCCTGGCGGCGGGTGTGATTTCGTATTCCCTCTCATGTCCCATGGCGGCGTTGACGGCACAGGCGCAACCGCGTCCTTCTGATACCGGACGTTCGATGCAGTCCATGCAGTTGATGCAGGGGGTGATTTCACCAAATCGTCCCTCGGCGGCTTTATTGGGTAGCTCGGGGTCCGCCATGAGGCGTCTGCCGATGGCGATGAAGTCGGCCTTGCCCTCTGCCAGGACCTGCTCGCCCAGCTCCGCATCGAGCCTGCCCACGGCGATTACGGGCACGTTGGTGGTCTTCTTCACCCTCTCGGCAAGTGACACCAGAAATCCCGGCCGGTCCGATATCGGTGCCCTTATGGCCGAGGAACCGGCACCGTATCCCGATACGTGTATCGCTTGGGCTCCGGCTTCGACCAGCATCGGTACTATCTGCTCGGTCTCTTCGATGGTGACGCCGTTCTCGATACCGAATTCCTGGCCGTTGAGCCGGGGCCAGATGGGGAACTCAGGCCCTACCGCCTCCCTGGTGGCACGGATGATTTCGACCAGGAACCTTGCCCTTTTCTCCGCCGTACCGCCGTACTCGTCCTGGCGCTGGTTGGTGGCCGCGGAGAGGAACGAAGCGACCAGGTACTGGTGGGCGCCGTGTAACTCAACGCCGTCGCAACCGGCTTCCTTTGCCCGCCGCGTCGCGCTGGCAAACCATTCTACTATCCGGGCAATCTCGTTGGTAGTCAGTTCGTGGGTTGGCTTGCCGGAGATGCCCATGACACGCGCCGGTACCATGACGGGTGATGGACCGACCTGTACCGGGGAGCCGTCCCTGACCTCCCAGCTGGAATGTTGTAACTGGACGGCGAGTTTGGCACCGTGACGGTGGACCGCATCGGCGAGGTCCCTGAATCCCGGTATATAACTGTCATCCCCAAGCGTAAGCAGGTGACTGGAAGCCTGGCACTGCAGTGATGGTGCGGTAACCTCGGTGATAATCAGGCCCACGCCGCCCCTGGCCCGTGCTTCGTGGTAGTCGATAAGCCGCTGGCTGACGTAGCCTCCCTCCGCCCCGTAGCCTGTGCCCATCGGTGGCATCACGATTCGGTTCTTCAATTCCATCCGGCCTATCCGGCCCGGTGCGAAAAGCCCCGGGAAGTTGCTGTTCATTTCAGTACCCCTTTCCTGTTCTCGGTGATATCTCCCGGCAGGGATTGCCTGTGCCACGGCGCGACTGTGGTAGCCTTCAGTATACGCGTATTCCCGGTACACATCAAAGTAAGTCCATGCCAGGGTCTGAATACGCGTATTCCCGGTACACATCAAAGTAAGTCCATGCCAGGGTCTGATGTTGTTGTGCTGCCGAAGATTCGGTTCTTACACGCCGGTAAGACAGGTCTCCCAGCAGGCTGATGAAAAAGGGGAGTACAGAGGGGCGAAGCCCCTTTGGCAGGGGTTTGGGGGTGTCCCCCAGATACAATCTTCCCCCCCTTCCTGGCCAGGAAGGGGGTTAGGGGGATGGTCGAAAGGGTTTTTCAGCACCCTGCTAGACTATGGGATGCGTCAGGGTATAGAATTAGGATATCATATTGAATCGGTTATATAGTCGGACCGGTTCCTGCCGAAGCGGATGGGTCGTGAGACCGCGGAGAGGGGCAATATGGAACAGCCAGAAAATGTGATTATCACCGAGAGACCCGGTCTCAGGCGTCCTGTTATGGTCTGCGGTATCAGCGGGTGGGTTGACGGCGGAGAGGCTGCCACCGGTAGCGTGGAGTACCTGATACGAAAACTCCCCGCGAAGCAATTCGCCGAGATACCGATTGACAGGTTTCATATATTTCAGGTGCCGGGGCAGATTGCATCCAGGCCGCAGGTGAAAATCGAAGACGGTGTCATTACCGGACACAGTTACCATAACAACCAGTTCCACTACTGGGTAAATCCCGGGTCTGAGAGTGATGTAATCCTCTTCG
This sequence comes from Dehalococcoidales bacterium, assembly GCA_016783135.1. Taxonomy (GTDB): domain Bacteria; phylum Chloroflexota; class Dehalococcoidia; order Dehalococcoidales; family Fen-1064; genus DUES01. The sequence continues at coordinate 14,497 of JADHXC010000036.1, forward strand.
ATGGCACCGAACCGAACCTGCACTGGACAGAATTTGCAGACGCCATCCTGCACGTGGTCGAGAAGTTCGGTGTTTCACGAATATATCTTCTCGGTGGTGTGCTGGACAAGACCCCGCATACCAGGGAGCCAAATGTCTCCTGTGCCTGCACCACGTCCGAGCTTAAGGAAGAGATGCTGAAATACGGCGTACGCTACACCAGCTATGAAGGGCCCAGCCGGTTTGGTACTACCTTGCTCTATATCTGCCAGCAAAGGGGCATCGAGATGGTGAGCCTCACCGCCAGGGCAACCTACTATCCTGAATTCAATATCGTCATCTCCCACAATCCCAAGACGATACGGGCGATGGTCAGGAGGCTGGACGGTCTGCTTCAGCTTGGTCTTGATGTATCAGACCTGGACCAGGAGATAGCGACATTCGAGGAGAGGCTGGGGTCAATGGCCAATCGCAGCTCGGAGTTCCGTTCCTATCTGGAGAAGCTGGAGAGGGACTACGTTGAGGTGAAATACCAGGAACCCCTGGAGCTATCGGGTGACGAAGCGGTGCGGATTGCCGAGGACCTGCTCCGGGGAAGGACCGAGTAGTAGGGACCTGTCGTCAGTAGCACTGAATGGGAACGCCTTCGTACCGGTGCCAGCGTTTTATGCATAGCAAACGCCCAATAATCCTCTTTCTATTCTGAGTAACCTGCCTTTGCCTTAGCCGTTTCCTGTCGTACGCTGTTCCATGTCCGGATTCCCTTCGTCCGTCTCTGCGAACACGTTTGTCGTCAGGCGTGGCACTGTGATAGCATGGATTGTAAGACTTACAGCAGGAGATTCTATCAATGGTGGAAAGACACCGGTTGGACAGCATGTTTCATCCAGGGTCGGTGGCAGTGGTCGGTGCATCGGCCAGCCCCGGGGCATGGGGCGGAGCGAGTTTCCTGGGGAGACTGCAGAAGCTCCAGTTTGCCGGTTCATTGTATCCCGTGAATCCAAAGGCTACCGAAGTCAACGGGCTCAGGGCATATCCGGATATTAAGTCCATCCCCGAGCCACCGGAGCTTGTCATCATCGCCATTCCCGGACCGGCTGTACCGCAGGTGCTTGAGGACTGTATTACTGCCGGGGTTAAGAACGTACACATCTTCTCCTCGGGGTTTGCCGAGACTGGCCTGGAAGAGGGCCGTCAGCTTGACCGGCAGATTACCGAGATAATCCGGCGTGGCGACTTGCGGGTTGTCGGGCCGAACTGCATGGGACTCTATGTCCCGGCGAGCCGGTTGGCCTACTGGGGAGAGGAACCGGAAGGCAGCGGCTCTGTCGCTTTCCTTTCGCAGAGCGGCGGGCATGGTGAGATGCTCAGCGGGTACGCGCAGAAGCTCGGTGTCTACTTCAGCAAGATGATAAGCTTCGGGAATGCCTGCGGGCTCCAGGCAATTGATTTCCTTGAGTACCTGGCTCAAGACCCGGAGACGAAGATAATCACCATGTATCTCGAGGGTATCCGGGACGGTGGCAGATTTACCCGGCTTGTGAAGAGAGTCAACCGTTTCAAGCCCGTTATCGTCTGGAAGGGCGGGCTGACCGAGGGCGGTTCCCGGGCAGTGGCCTCCCACACCGGTTCGCTGGCCGGTGAAGAGAAAGTCTGGGACGCCTTCTTTGCCCAGACCGGAGCGGTGAGAGCAGGTTCCCTTGAAGAGATTGTGGATATAACACTCGCCTTCATGCATCTCAAGCCTCCTTGCGGACGGCGCGTGTTGCTGATAGGTGGTGGCGGTGGTAACTCGGTGGCAATGGCGGATATCTGCAGCCGTGAAGGTCTGGAGGTGCCCCGACTTACCGAGGAGACGAGGAGGGAGTTGAATACCTTCATTCGCCTCGCCGGAAACAGCGCCCGTAATCCGGTTGATGCCTGGATGCTGCAGGAGAATGCTGACCTGTTCCGTCGTACCGTGGAGATGGCTGTCGCTGACCCGATGATTGATATGGTTATCCTCGACCGCTACGTCTGGAACGAAGATGGCAGGAACCCGGAGCGGTTGCGGCAGATGGAGACGGTGAGCGACTTCATAATCGAATTTGCCCGGGAAAACCGGTATGACAAACCGGTGGTGATGGCCTTGAATGCGTCCGCCAACGACCCTGACTCGGCGGCAACAGCGGCAAGGCTCTGGACAAAGTCTGCCAAAGCTGGCCTGCCCACCTACCTGTCACAGCTCAGTGCTTCAAGGGCGCTGTCTCGCTTCGTTGGCTACCACGAGTTCCTGGCGAAGAGTGGAGATGGCGAGGAGTAGCCCGGGCGAAGCGGACTATGCCGGACTGTCGGGATATTCCCTGCCCGGCCCCTCTGCTCTGGTGCTTATGGCGATATTGCGCTGTTGTTGCTATAATGAGGCCACTGAAATCGCCACCGTCGGTACAGTCATGGACCGGTACGTGCCACGGGAGAGTTGTGATGATTGAATATGCGGAGGTATGAGTATGCCCGGACCGCTTGAAGGTATCAAAGTACTTGATTGGACGCAGTGGCAGATGGGGACGGTGGCGACGGCTATGTTGGCTGACTACGGCGCAGAGGTGATTCACATAGAGAACCGCATCACCGGTGACGCCGGTCGTGGCCTCAAATTTACTGCCCTTGGTGAGATGCCCGAAGGCAGAAACGCTTACTTTGAAATCAACAATCGCGGCAAGAAAAGCATTACGGTTGACCTGACCAAACCGGACGGCAAAGGCATTATTTACCGCCTGGTAAAGAATGCGGATGTATTTGTACATAACTTCAGGCAGGGTGTACCGGAGAAACTCGCCATGGACTACGAGACCATCCGGCAGCACAATCCCAGGATTATCTACGCGGCCGCTTCCGGCTACGGACCGAGGGGACCTGAAGCTAAAGAACCGGCCTTTGATATGATAGGGCTGGCAAGGTCTGGTATAAGTAGTTTTGTCGCCACTCCCGATGACCCTAACTTACCTTTAGGCGGCGGTCTGGCCGACCAGATGGGTGCAGTAATGACAGCTTATGGCGTACTAATGGCCCTTGTAGCACGAGAAAGGCAGGGCGTCGGTCAGAAGCTGGATGTCTCACACCTGGGAAGCATGATAACGCTGGAAAGTCTGAATATTGGTATAACACAATACCTCATGCCGGAACTTACGGAAGAGATGTTACAAGCTCCCAAGCCAACGCGAAAAAACGCGGGAAACCCGCTCTGGAATTATTACAAGTGCAAGGATGAACGCTGGATTGTACTGGGTATGCTGCAGCCGGACCGGCAGTGGCCAATTGTCTGCGAAGCGCTGGGGATTCAGCATCTCACCAACGACCCCAAGTACGAGAATCAGGATGTAAGGCGGGAGAACACCGCGGAAATCATTGCCATAATGGATGAGATTTTCCTGACACGGACGGTAGATGATTGGATGAAGCATCTCAAGGAGACCGGAGACATCATCTGCACGCCGATACAGACAATCCGTGACCTGACCAATGACCCACAGGTGATAGCCAATAAGTATTTAATGGACTACGACCACGAGACACTTGGCAAGGTAAAAGTAAGAGGTCTGCCGGTAGAACTTAGTGAAACACCGGGGAAGATAGTTGCCGAAGCCCCTGAATTCGGACAGCATACCGAAGAAGTTCTAATTGAAATGGGGGGCTATACCTGGGAGGAAATCGCCGAGTTTCGGGAAAAGGAAGTTATCTGACGGTCCGGAACCGTGTTGGTGACACTAAGCCGAGAGGGAGGATTCTGGCAATGACGCAGGAAACGAAACCGAGGGCACTTAACAGACTGAAGTCGATGTATGAGTTGCGTGCCGAGGTAGATAGAATGTACGAGGGTGGTGTCGAGGCGAGTGAAGAGGGAAAACCGGTTGCCTGGGTAATGCTCGAAGGATGGTCCAATGCCATCCTCAATGCCATGGGCGTAAAAACGGTCTTTCCGGAGAACTATAGTAGTCTCTGTGCCGCGCAGGGTATGGCGGAACCATTTATGGAACGTTCGGAGGCTGAGGGTTGGCCTTCTCATCTTTGCGGTTATGCCCGGGCCTCTGTGGGGTATTCCGCCCGGATGGTTGACCTGGATGGTAAGATTCCGCCGGAAGCTCCCGGTGGCGGTATGCCCAAGCCGACCCTGCTGGTGGCGTCGGGAGAGACCTGTGATGCCCGCTTCAAGTGGTTCCAGTCGCTCGGGCGTTTCTTCGACGCTCCTGTATGGACTCTTGAATCACCCAGCCCCGGCATCAGGGAAAGGTTATCGAGCGAGACCTACGAACGTAACGTTCAGTTTCTAATCAAGGAGTTGAAGGCGTTTGTCGCTTTCCTTGAGAACTTACTCGGTAAGAAGATGGACTGGGATATGCTGGAGTTCACCGGCGGTGGTACCAACGAAATCAACCGACTGCGCTGGGAGATTAACGAGCTACGTAAGTCGCGTCCAGGACCGATGCATACCCGCGATTTCTGGAGTGTCATGACTGCTGCCCTGTTCCGGGGAGCCGCCGACCCCGAGGTGATAATCGAGGGTCACCAGAAGATGTACGATGAGGTTGCAGAGCGGGTGGAGAAAGGTATTGCCGGCATCAACCGACCGGAGAAGTACCGTATGGCGTTTGAGGGGCTGCCACCCTGGCATACTCTGGGATTTCTTGACCAGCTGGCGGAAAGAGGTTGGAACTTCGTTATCGAGAGCGCCTACCGTCCAATGCGACCGCGAACTATCGATCTCAGCATGTATGACGACCCGATGGAGCGCTACGTTCGCCGGCGGTACCGCAGTCTTGAAGAAAGCCTTCAGGAGGAATACGAACCGGACGAGGTAGAAATCATCAGGAACGAGATTATCCGCGATGGCATATCCAGTCGGTTGGGTCTTAAGCATATTAGTGACTATCAGGTTGATGGTGTTGTCCTGCACGTACTGCTGACATGCCGGGCAACCTCAGCGGGGCTCAATCTGCTGCAGCGGCGAATACTTGATGTCTTGAAAGTGCCGTCACTGGTAATTGAAGGGGATATTATCGATGCAAGCGCCTTCAATGCCGCCGAAGCTCTGAGGAAGGCGGAGGCTTTTGAAGAGACGATGGACCATTACCGGAAGGTGAGGAAAGAACTGGGGATGCCGTGGTAATGCGTGGTAGGACCTGGACCAAACGGATAAAGTGTACTGCAAGGAGGTTCAATAAATGACAGCGGAGGTAAGTAAGGGTCTTACCCGGGCTATTGAGTTATACCAGGACCGCTCGAGCCGGGCCAGGGAGCTGCGGGCGGAAGGCAAGAAAGTGATAGGGTATCTCTGCATATATCCTGTCCTTGAGATGATGACTGCCCTTGATATCGTACCATACCGCATCTTCGGGGATTTACGTGAACCGGTTACAGAAGCGGATGCATATATGCCAGCCGTGAACTGCCCCTTTCTGCGGAGTTGTCTCGATATCGGTCTGAAGGGGAAGTACGATCTCCTGGATGGTGTCGTTACCTCGCATATTTGCGACGTAGGTTCGACCCTGAGTAGTATCTGGATTTACGCTATCAAGCCCCCGTTCTCTCACCATATAGATATGCCTCACACACTTCATGAAACAGCCTTAACCCAGGAGAAAGGACTGCTTGAGGACTACAGGAAGGCGCTGGAAGAATTTGCCGGAAAGAAAATGACAGCGGAAGCGCTTAAAGCGGCGATACGGACGCATAACGAGCAGCGGGCACTGGTGAGGGAGTTATACGAACTCAAGAAGCCTGACCCCCCGCTTATATCGGGAAGCGAGACAATACAGGTAATAAAGGCTATCGAGAGCATCCCTGTAGACGAGGGTAACCATCTGCTTCGTGAGGTTATCAGCGAGGTTAAGGAACGTTCGAACGGGCCTCAGAAGAAGTCGGCACGGCTTCTCGTATGGGGAAGTATCATTGACGACACGGCAATGATGGAGATGATAGAGGGTCTGGATGCTAATGTTGTCATGGACGATACCTGTGTCGGCAGCCGCCCCTATTTTGAAGATGTCGAACTGACCGACGACCCTCTGGATGGATTGGCCTATCATTATCTGGCGGACATCAAATGTTCGCGTACATTCCGGGTGAACAACTACATGGATGTACGTAAAGACTACATGAAGGACCTGGAAATCAGGTTCAGCTACCTGAAGGATTATGCCGATGACTGGAAGGCTGACGGCGTGATTATGGAGTCGGTGCGATACTGTGATACCCATGGCTATGATGTTCCCGGTGTCCGGGACTACCTTGATAACGTTGGTCTGCCCAGCATATATCTGGAACACGATTATACCGAGGGGGCTCTGGCTCCGTTGAGGACGAGGGTCCAGGGTTTCCTTGAAATTATCAGCTAATGGCTCCACATCTGGCCCCACCATGCTGACCCGGAAAGGGGGTGGTCCGCATCTATTTCACCGGGATTGACCTCGGGTCAACCATGACTAAAATCGTAATCCTGGATGAAGATGAGCAGGTATGTGCCTACGTGGTAAACCATACCGGTGCCGAGCATCGTCGTCTGGCTAATAAGGTAATGGAAGAGGCACTGATAAAAGCAGGTCTTTCCATTGAAGATATGTCCTTCATTATGGCCACCGGTTACGGCAGGATTAACGTGCCTTTTGCTGACCGGCAGATTACGGAACTGACCTGCCACGCGCGCGGTGTTGCCAGCTTTTTCCCCAATGTCAGACTGGCTATTGATATCGGGGGGCAGGATGCCAAGGGGCTCAAGATAAGAAACGGCAAGTTACTCGATTTCGTAATGAGCGACAAGTGTGCCGCCGGGACCGGAAGATTCCTTGAAGTTATTGCCGATGCCCTTGGCCTCAAGGTGGAGGACCTGGGGAGTATCTCGCAGAAGTCAAAAAGGAAGGTATCAGTCAGCAGTACCTGCACTGTCTTCGCCCAGCAGGAGGTAGTGAACCACCTCTCCAACGATGTACCGCTGGAGGACGTCGTTGCCGGCCTGCACGACGCCATTGCGAGTCGGGTAGCCAGAATGGCAAGGCGATTGAAGGTGGAGCCGGACGTGGTCTTTACCGGGGGTGTCGCCAAGAACATCGGTGTTGTCAAGGCCCTTGAGGAGAGCCTGGGCTGCCCGGTTTTAGTTCCCGAAGAACCGCTTCTCAGCGGGGCGATTGGTGCCGCCATCATCGGTAAGGAACTCACCCTTCAGGCACTGGCCAGGGGAGAGACCATTCAAACGGGGGAGCGTCGCCTCGAGGAAGCAACCTTCTTCAAGTAAGGGTTAGATTAACATGGCATACTACATGGGGATAGACATAGGCTCATCGACGAGCAAAGGAGCAATCACCTGCGATGGCAAGTTGGAGGCCTACCACCTGCTCCTTTCCGGGGTCAATTACAGGGCGGCAGCCCGGAAGCTGGCAGAGGAGCTCCTGGCAAAGGCAGGGCTGTCCCGGGAAAATATTGCCTGTACCGTGGCCACCGGTCAGGGTAGTGCCAACGTGGAGTTCAGCGACCGACAGGTGGCTGATATTCGCTGCTGTGCCCGGGGCATAATCAGTATCTTTCCATCAGTGCGGACGGTTATTGATGTCCAGGGGCAATATACGCAGGTGCTGCAACTCAGTGAACAGGGCACGATAATTGATTTCACTATCAGTGAGAAGTGTGCCAGTGGCAGCGGGCGCTTCCTTGACATAATCTCTAATGTGTTGCAGATAAAGCTTGAAGACATCGGTCCACTTTCGATGAAATCGCAAAATCCGGTCAAGTTCACCACCGGGTGCGCAGTTTTTGGTGAGTCGGAGGCTGTTTCGCGGGTGTCGGAAGGTGTTTCCAGAGAAGATATCCTCGCCGGTGTACACCAGGCTCTCGCTGAAAAGATATCCGCCCTGGTAAACAAGGTTGGGTTGGAAGAGAAATGTGCCATCAGCGGAGGGGGCGCTCTTAACACAGGGCTCATCAAACGGGTGGAAGACAAGCTGGGAGTGAAGCTTCTTGTACCTCCGGAACCGCAGTACGTAACCGCGCTCGGTGCGGCAGTAATGGCCGAGGAAGCGTGTGAGGTGGCGGGCAAGGCGTGACGTAGGGACCAGAATAAGACCGGACCTGACCTTACTCCATGTTGGTAGTTATGCCCATCACACCGGTACCCCCGTTTCGTGGTTTTTCATTCGCAGCAACCCGGGAGTACGCGCACGCTCTTATCAAGGGACATATCCCGGGAGATACAAGCCTTCCGGCCCGTCTGGTGTAGCTAACCCGGGTGGGTAATGCGCCTTGACACATACAGGCAAAGGTGTTAGGCTCGGATGCACGGTCTCGCGCCATGTTCGGGGTGAGGTACCGGGTAGTGAAGTACCGGGCATGGGTTGGCTTCCAGAAAGGACGTTTCTTGCGTATTCTGCTTATCAGTACGGCACACTCCCTTGACGAGAACCCGCTTCCTCCGCTTTCACTTGCCTACCTTGCCGGGGCGCTGGAGAGAGACGGCTTCGAGGTGCAAATCCTCGATTTCCTGGTAATGCGCTACCGCCCGGAGAAGGTCAGGCAGAAGCTGGAGGAATACCGGCCCCAGCTTGTCGGTGTAACCTGCGTGACGATGAACTACCCGCTGGCCACCGAGATGCTGAAGGTCTGCAAGGAAGTGGACCCCGACGTCGTAACGGTTATCGGCGGGCCGCATGTCAGCTTTGCCCTGGAAGACACCCTGCTAAAGTCCCCCTGGATTGATGC
>JADHXC010000081.1 GCA_016783135.1 Dehalococcoidales bacterium
ATGACCTCGGCACCGAGGGCCGCCAGCATCATGGCGCAGTAGGGTCCGGCCCACACCCAGCTGAAGTCGGCTACTCTTATTCCTTCCAGCGGAAGCATCTTACTACCGTCCTTTCTCTCTCGTCGTCATACCGCACCGGCGCGCTGGAGAAGCTCGTATTCCCCGGGCGAGTACTCCAGCAGGCTGTCGTATATCTCCCCGTTGTGCTCTCCCAGCAGGGGCGCCGGCCGCTGGACACGCGGTGATGTTGCCGTCATCCGGTACGGCCAGCCGGCGTAACGGTGTCTGCCGGCCTCGGGATGTTCCACCTCGACAAAGTAGTCCCTGGCGGTGTATTGTTCGTCCTTCATGAGGTCTTCGGCGGAGTTGAGCGGCCCCATGGCGATGCCCATCCTGGCGCCGCGGTGATGCAGTTCGTCCTTGCTCTGTTGCAGTACCCATTCGTCAATCTTATCGGTGACCTCCATCATGTGGTGCGCCCTGTATGCCAGAGTTTCCCACTGCTTACCGGCAAGCCATTCAGGGTTCCCCATCAGCTCGCGAAAAGCCCTGAAGTGGTGGTCTTCCGGGGTACCGGCCACTATGTAACCGTCCCTGGTCTTCATTCTGCCCATTGCCGGTGGCCGGTCGGGGACCCGGCTCCAGGTACTGTCCTGGTAACGGTCACCGGCCAGACCTGTTCGTACCATAGCCAGAATCACTTCCTGCAGCGAAATGTCAATGAAACGACCGCGCCCGGTTTTTCTCTGGCTCAGGACTGCTGCCATCGTGGCCAGGGCAGCGGTGATACCGCCGTGGTAACCGACGGCATAACCGCCCATCTTCACCGGAGCCCGGTCCACGTCCACCGAGCGTGTCGGCAGCAGATTACCCAATCCACCGGCATGAATCAGTGTCAGTTCATCTCCCTTCACCCCCGCCCGTGGGCCGGTGCGGCCATACGGCGTAATCGAGGTGTAAATCAGGGCCGGGTTTAGTTGGGTCAGCGTTTCCCGGTCCAGCCCCAGTCCTTCCAGGCGCTCGGGTGGGAAGCTATCAATCAGGATATCAGCCCACTTGACCAGCCGTTTCAGGGCTTCAAGCCCTTCAACCACATCAGGGTTCAGGGTTATCCCGCGCTTGCTGGTGTTGAGGTAGAGGAACATGGCGCTGCGCTCGGGGTGCGGGCCGCCGGTTGGAAAGGGCCCGAACTCCCGTGAAGGGTCGCCTTCCGGGGACTCTACCTTGATGACATCGGCACCCAGGTCGGCGAGCAGCTTTCCACAGTATGGGCCGGCTACCATCGTGGCTAGCTCGACAACCCTGATGCCGGCAAGTGCGCCTCCGGACATTCTTCTCACCTCCCGTAGTGGTCTGTGACGAGATGCTCTGGTGCTAAAGGTAATTACGGATGATTGTAGCACCAGCGAGGGATACCTGCAAACAGCGCCCCGGCATCTGGCGTAGCACGGGGGGTGGCTGGTCCTGCTCCCGGTTCTGCTGGTGCTGGAAAAAGTGAATAATACTACTCTAATATTGATAATATGAAGAATTAGACAGCCATATAGTTAAGAAAATGAAGTATGAATGAGATTCGATAAGAATAGGGGAGGATGGCGCCGCCGGACAAACGTACACCGTTGTACACCTGAGCTCTTCTGTTATGACCAGAATTGACTAACTTAATAACGGATGCTATTCTGGATTAAGAAACTGAAGTATCATATAAAGAAAATTACGCCAGGAGACAGACATAATGATGATTCACAACCCGGAGATATTTATTCGGCAGCATCGAAACACACAGCGAGTCCTTGAACTGCGTGACCGGCGGGGTGAACTCAATGCTCGTGTTGAGGCTCTGCGTTCCGTGGCGGGGACCAGTGGTAACCACACCGGACTCGGTACCCGGATGGTCGTTGCAGTGGGGGAAGCCCTGATATCGTTCGGACAAAGACTGAAGGAACGCGGCATGGCTGACTCACCCGCCCCTGTCCGGATGCGCTAGTCCGATAGCAACATAGTAGAAGGAGGTAAGCGAATATGGCTAAAGACTGGTATGAACTGATGCGCCTGACGCGCGGGGCACCGATTGTGGTGGAGCGGGTGCGCCTGGTCGATAGCGAGCTTTCCATCGAAGGCAGCTTCGACCTGCCCCCGCTCGCCCAACTGCCGGCCGAGGACCAGGTCTTCGTGATGGCATTTGTTCGCAGCCATGGGTCCATCAAGGAGATGGAGCAGACCTTCGGCATCAGCTACCCGACGGTGAAGAACCGGCTCAACCACATCGCCGAGAATTTCCAGTTTGTAGAAACGATGCCGGTGTCCTCACAGGCGGAGGTACTGGCCCAGCTGGAGCGCGGCGATATTACCGTCGATGAGGCGATTGAGAGGATGTCCAGATGATACCGCCGATGGTGCTCCGGGTGCACATAACAAACCAGCGTCACAACATCCGTTTCTGGTTACCACTATTCATTATCGGGATACCGGCAACGCTATTGATAATTGTGGTTGTCTTATTACTTCTGCCATTTGCTTTACTGGCTGCCCTGGTAATGCTGTGTATCGGTCAGGGAAAGTGGGCAGCAATTGCAGGTGTCGTTCTACTTCGTGGTGGACCACGGCTACTGGCGGTACTCTGTGCATTGCGTGGACTCACCGTGGATGTCGACGACAAAAATGAGAAAGTATTTGTTTCATTTCAATAGGAAAAAACCTGGAGGGTAATATCATGAGTGAGAATAGAAGAAGAATCCTGGACTTGCTTTCCGAGGGAAAGATAAATGTCGATGAGGCCGAGCGACTGCTGGCAACAATGGGTGAGCATGCCGGTGAGGGAACAACTGTGGGTGTGGCGGAGCAGACACGGAAGCCGCAGCCCAGGTTCCTCCGTGTCGTTATCGAACCGGCTGAGGGACCGGGTGCCAAACAGGAGCGCGTCAACGTCCGCGTACCGGTCGCCCTGCTCCGGGCGGGTATGAAGTTTGCCTCGGTCATCCCCAACGCGGCGTCCGGCCAGATTAACCAGAAACTCAAGGAGCAGGGGATTGACATGGACATCCGCGACCTCAAGCTGGAAGACCTGGCGAAGCTCGTAGATGCTCTGAGTGAGCTCGAGGTGGATGTCGATAGCCCCGAGGCGAAGGTACGTGTCTACTTCGAGTAATGCCCACAATGGGTAATGCACACACTGACAGGGGTTCAGGAGGAGAATCATGTCGACCCGTGAATACAGGTTTAGTGATTTCAGTGAAGTGACTGTGGGGGGAGCGTTTGAGGTCGATGTCCAACAGTCGGACTCATACAGCATAGTCGTGGAGGCCGACTGGCTCACGTTTCAGTCTATCAAGGTGTCCAGGCAGGGCGAAATGTTAAGTATCGGCCGGAGATGGCATCCTCTCGCCTGGATTCCAGGGAGTAGTCGGCCAAAAGCCACGATAACCATGCCGGTACTAAAAGGGCTCGCTATCTCCGGGGCCACGAGGGTTACGGTCAGCGGGTTCAAGTCATCGGAGGACTTCCGGATGGAGCTGTCCGGTGCTAGTAGGATTACGGGTGACCTGGGTGTGGGAAATGCCAGGCTGGTCTTATCCGGTGCCAGCAGGGCGGACCTGTCCGGCTCATCAGGAAATCTCACCGCCGATATCAGCGGGGCCAGCCGTATCGAGATGGGTGGTTTTGAAGTCCAGGACGCCAGTCTCGTCATGAGTGGTGCCAGCAGGATGACAGCCAACGTCAACAGCAGGCTGAATGCAGAGCTGAGTGGTGCCTCACGCTTGCACTACAAGGGTGAGCCAGCAATGGGTGACATCAGGACATCAGGGGCCTCCAGACTCGATAAGACCGAGTAGTCCGGCTGGTCCCGGTAGCTGGAATCACCCGGTTGATAACCGTTGGTGCAGTGCGAACACACCAAATCCTATCCGGGAGGAGTAATGAGAGAGGACGCCGTCCGACAGAGTACAATCCGTTCCGCGGCAAGCGGCATCCGTCGTTTTCCTTTATTGCAGCCGCTGGCAAGCCGGAACTTCCGCCTTCTCTGGATGGGTGAGAGTGTCTCCGTGTTCGGTAACTTCTTTCAGATGATAGCACTGGCCTGGGTGGTGCTGGAGGCAACCGGCTCTGGTCTGGCACTGGGCACGGTGATGATGGCGGCGGCTATTCCCCGCGCCGTGTTTATGCTCTTCGGTGGCGTGGTCAGTGACCGACTGTCACCGCGCCTGGTGATGCTGGTTTCCAATACCGCCCAGGGTGTACTCGTGGCTCTGCTCGCACTCCTGGTATTTGCCGGGACAGTGGAACTCTGGCACCTCTACATCCTCATGGTGGTATTCGGGATTGTGGGTGCTTTCTTCCTGCCTGCGATGATGACCATGATTCCCCGGCTGGTCAACAAGGACAGGCTCGAGGCAGCCAATTCCCTGGTGATGGCTACCTCGCAGCTAAGCGGTTTCATTGGTCCGGCGGCAGCCGGTTTCGTCGTGGCCGCTGCGGGCAGCGCGGTGGCAATGGGTGTTGATGCTGTTACCTTTGCTATTGCCTCTGTGACACTGTTGCTCATGAGAGGAATAAGCCTGCGCCGTCGGTCGACACAGGTCAACGGGGAACTGGCCGAACCTGCCAGGCAGAACAGTGCGCTTTCCGATATGAAGGAAGGTCTGCGCTATACCTGGAATACCCCGGAAATTCGGGTTCTGCTGCCCGTGATTGCCGTCGTTAATTTCTGTTTCATCGGTCCTATTGATGTTGGTCTCGCCTGGCTGGCTCACGAGAAGTTTATTGAAGGTGCCGCTGGTCTGGGCATAATGCTATCGGTATTCGGTGGCACCGCCGTGTTCGGTGCGCTCCTGGCCGGGTCGATTAAGATGAGACACCTCGGCATTGTTTTCACTGTCATTACTGTAGTCATAGGTGCCGGTCTGGGTCTGGTCGGCGTGGCCCCGGACCTGCTGGTGACCTGCGTGCTTCTGGGCATCATGGGCATCGTGAACAGCTTCCTCAATGTCAGGGCAATCGCCTGGCTTCAGAGGATAGTGCAACCGGACATGCTGGGGCGTGTTATGAGCCTGGTGATGTTTGCCTCGATGGGGCTGGCACCGGTCTCTCTTGCCCTGGCCGGATGGCTGGTGGACCTGAACCACACGGTCATGTTCATCGTCGCCGGAGGTCTGACCATGCTCACCGGCCTTTTCATGGCGGCCAGCCGTACGATACGTGCTATCGATTGACGGCTCTGCAACCAGACTACAACACCCATTGACCGCCATAATGGCATGGTATAAGCTAGTGTAGTGTCTCTAACACTTCGTTAACTCGCCGAACCTTATAAAAGAATGGTTTCCACCATAGCTATCTGGCTAAGGAGTTTAGCAGTGTGCTGAAAAGAGGAGTCCAGAGGGCACCGCCTCTTCTGAGAGGCGCCCCCTTCTGGCAGGGGTCTGGGGGTGTCCCCCAGACCTGGGGGTATCCCCAGGCATAATCTTTCCCCCTTCCGCAGAAGGCCCCTTCCTGGCCAGGAAGGGTAAGGCGGCCCATCTGGGCCGCACGGGGATAGTCG
>JADHXC010000037.1 GCA_016783135.1 Dehalococcoidales bacterium
GATGCTGCGCTGGCCGACACCGCCTCCTTGAATACCTCCCTGGGATGGACAATGCTGCTGTCCAGGCTCCCCACGGAGACCTCGGCGATTTTTATCAGTTGTCCCCTGGTATCCAGAAGGAGCGCCAGGAAGTGCTCCTTTTTCTCGCCCATCAGCCGACCGCGCACCATCCTGACCACGTCCTCGGTGTTTCTCAGGACAGGCTTTTCCGCGGCCTCAGCGTAGCCTTCCAGGCGCCTCCCCAGCTCAAAGGCCGCCTTTATCTGGCATGCCTTGGCCAGGCCAATCCCCTTCACTTCGGCCAGTTCCTCCACGGAAGCGCCGGCCAGCCCCTTGAGGTCGACGAACCTGCTCAGTAAACGCTGCGCCGTCACCGTTACTGACTCCCCGGAGATACCACGGCCCATTATCAGCGCCAGTATCTCCTGCACCGATAGGGCGTCCGCGCCGAACTGCTGCATTCTTTCCCGCGGCCGCTCGGCAACCGGCAGGTCGTGAATCGTGAAGGATTTCTTCTTGTCCAACCTACCCCCGCCCCGGGAGCACACTGATTTTCTCCACGGTCTCAACCGGAGACATCAGATACTCCCGCCACAATTGCTCAAGGCCGTCGCTGTCAAAGCCATACACCCGGGTCAGGGCGTTATCGTAGGTGCTGCCCTCGCTGAGGGTATCCAGCAACTCGAACATCCTGTCTTTCCCGTAGATGCTGATGAGAAACTCCACCAGACTGTAGCTCTGGGCATAGGAGAGGTAGGACTTATCGGCGTCTGTCGAGAAAGGGCTGGCCAGACTTCGCACGGAGAAAAGGCTGTCCTGCGCTATTGCCCGGTCAAGATACGCCTGGAACTCCCGTCCCAGCGGCCCCTCGCTACGCATCGCCAGACCCTCGTCAAGCCAGTTCGGCAGACCGCTGTAAGGGTTCAGCGTCATCTGGTGAATCACCAGATGGGTCAGCTCGTGGGCAATCGCCCTCTGCCCCCACTCCAGGTTCACCGGTGAGATACCGATGGCAATGCAGCCATACCTGGTGAAGGCTACACCCCCCGTCCACTCCTGGGGAAATATCATGGACCCCCGCAGGTCCGTTGAGCTCCCGTAGATGTAGATTCTGATTGGTTCCGTCAGGCTGATGCCGGTATCCTGGACCAGCCAGTAGAGTGCCTCCCGGACGGTCTCCATTATCTCTCCGGCGAATGAAGTGTCTCCCCGGTACCAGTAGACCGTCACCGGGCCATCCACCAGGCTCTGCCACTGAAAGCGGTCGTCCTCAAACTGCACCACCAGGGGTTCAGTCTCAATACTGTCGCCGCTGGCATCCTCAACCGTCCACCAGTATTCGATGCTTGTCCCCGGCGGCAGTCCGCCCGTCCGCCTCATGTCCCAATCCCAGCTTACATCGACCGCCCGCGACGGCGTGAACTCAAGGAAAGCCTCGCTGGTAACATCGACAAAATGCCGCCGCTCAACACGGTAATGGAAGCGGATATCCGTAATATCGGCGTCACTCTCCACGGATATGTTGAAGCTGAGTTCCAGGGGAAATGCAGCCTCAATGGAAGTACCCGTTATCCTGAGGCCACCCTGAGCTTGTGCCGGTACCATGCCGGCTACCACGGATATACATAAGACCAGTATCAGGGCAGCCGCTCGTCTAAACATCTTCCTTACCCGCCATGGACCTGATATACGCTGTAATGAAACCATCCAGGTCACCAGCCAGCACCCCCTCGGTGTCGCTCGTTTCATAGCTCGTCCGGTGGTCCTTCACCATCCGGTACGGATGCAGGACATAGCTCCTTATCTGGTTGCCCCAGCCGGCATCAATCCGCTTCCCCTTGAGCCTGGACATCTCCTCGGACTTCCTGGCCAGCTCGAACTCAAGAAGGCGCGCCCGAAGAATCTTCATGGCGGTCTCCTTGTTCTGGTACTGCGAACGCTCGCCCTGGCAGATAACCACCAGTCCCGTCGGCAGGTGTGTTATGCGGACGGCACTGCTTGTCTTCTGCATGTGCTGTCCACCGGGTCCGCTTGACCGGAAGACATCGACTCTCAGTTCATCAGGGGCTATCTCGACATCAGCGTCCTCCTCGGCTTCGGGCATCACCTCCACGAGGACAAAAGATGTGTGTCGGGAGTGGTCAGCATCAAAGGGAGAAAGACGTACCAATCGGTGTACCCCGTGTTCCGATTTCAGGTAGCCGCAGGCGTAATCACCATTGATGGCGATTATGGCGCTCTTTATCCCCGCACCCTCCCCCACCGATGTGTCCAGTACCTCTGCTTCATAGCCGCGCCGTTCCGCCCAGCGAAGGTACATCCGGAGGAGCATCTCCGCCCAGTCCTGGGATTCGGTACCGCCCGCCCCGGCATGAATCGCCAGGATGGCGTTGCGGTCATCATACTCGCTGCGAAACGCCAGTTCCAGCTCCAGTTCATCAAGCTGTCCGGCTACTGCATCTGTCTCGAAGCGGACCTCCTCCTCGAGTGAGGTGGCCTCCTCTTCCTCTATCACCAGGTCAACCAGCCCGTCTATCTCGGCAACCTTGTTCTCCAGGCCGCGCCAACGGTCAACCACCTTCCTCTGCCCCGCCAGTTTCCGCATCACACTCCGAGCGGTATTCTGGTCTGCCCAGAAATCCGGTTGTACCGACTGCTTTTCCAGTTGGGTAATCTCGTCCTCTCTGCCGGCAATGTCAAAGATGCACCATAGTTGTGGCGATTCTTGCCCGCAGGTCCTCCAGCTTTTCTTTCAACTCTTGCATCTTTCCCTCACATTTCTGTTCTCCGGAGACATCCGCCTCCGGCGTCTATTCTCAGTGCTGAGGTTTCCTCACAACTTCAGGTTTCCCCCGGCCGCATGGTGGGCCAGCCGGACCGGTTCCGGCAGCCGGTAACCGCGACAACACTCCAGCACCCAGTGTACCGCATTCTGCAACTCTATCCTATGCCCCACCGAGACGTACAGTGGCTTCGTACCCTGTTTGGTGCGTACCACCGCCCCGATTGTCTCCCCATTGTCTACCAGCTCGGCAGTATTACCTCGCTCGTCGCCCGGCACATCGTGGCTGCCACAGAGCCGGGACTTAGCACAGCCTACTGTCGGCTTACTCAGGAGCAGTCCCAGGTGCGAAGCCAGGCCGAAGCGCCGCGGGTGGGCAATCCCCTGACCATCTACCACAATAATGTCGGGCGTGGTGCTGAGTTGCTCACACGCCCTGAGAATGAGCGGTGCCTCGCGAAACGATAGTAACCCCGGCATGTAGGGCAACTCTATTTCTCCTCGAATGATCCTTACCTCGACAAGCTCGAGACCGGGATACCCAAGTACCACCACCGCGCCGGTGCCCACCTCCCCGGTCCTGGAGGCAGACACGTCCACACCGGCAATGAAGCGGGGTACGGTAACCCTGCCGGTCCGCTGGACCCTCGCCGCCAGCCGACTCTGCACCTCTTTAGCCTCGGTAACAGTCAGCTTCCACCCGTGCAGTTTCCTCACCCTCACACACCGATTATAGCTATTGCTCCACCACTTGACAACTGCTACCTGTTATTATCGTTGCTATGTTCTCGTCCAGACGGAAAGGTGACATAACAGAGTGAGGTGTCGTGGTCACTGCCCAACGACCCACACATATAGACATAACCCGCTTCTCCAGAGGGTAAGCGCGTAGGGGAGATAAGACTTCTCCACATGAGGAGGCGGCCAGTCCCATAGATAACCCACACAGGTACTCTCCGATGGCAAGCAGCATCGGCTGTAGTGGAGTGTCAATAATGTACCGCACCCCGCACAGTTTCACATTGCCAGACACACAGAGAACCGTTAGAATAACAGCTATGCCCAGGAATTAAGAAGCGGAGTAGTGAACATTGGCGAGAAAAAAGACAGAACAGAGCGGACTTGGCGGGTACCGGGCACTGGACCTGACGGATGAGAAGGGTTTTCTCTGTGGCAAGTTACTGGCCGACCTTGGAGCGGATGTGATAAAGGTTGAGCCACCGGGGGGTGAGCCGAGTCGGAATATCGGTCCTTTCTACAAAGATGAGCAACACCCTGAGAAGAGCCTGTTGTGGTGGGCATACAACACCAGTAAACGAGGTATCACGCTTGACCTGACGAATGAAGATGGTCGTGAGGCCTTTATTCGTCTGGTGGAAGTTTCTGACTTCGTGATTGAGTCCTTCAGGCCGGGGCAAATGGCTGAAATGGGCTTGAGCTACGAGGAACTCGCCAGGATTAATCCCGGAATCATCATGGTCTCCATCAGCAGTTTCGGACAGGACGGTCCGTATGCCCGATACAAGGCGACGGACATTGTCTGCCAGGCCATGGCTGGAGTCCTCAATCTCACCGGGGACCCTGACCGCACGCCACTGCGGATAAGCGTTCCGCAGTCGTATTTGAATGCTGGCAACGAAGCCGCCACCGGCGCCCTTATTGCCCTGTGGCACCGGGAAAGGACGGGACTGGGCCAGTGGGTGGATATTTCCGCCCAGGAGTGTGTTGCCTGGCAGGGCTTCTCAAACCAGACGTTCTGGTATATGCGACAGGAGAACCCGACACGCGAAAACCAGGCGCACAACATGCTGTCTGTAGGGCGTCCGACTGTACCCGATATCTATCAGTGCCGGGATGGGTTTGTCCTCTTTACCGCCGAAAGGGGCCGTAACGGTCGGCGTACCCGGACACTCGTGGGATGGATGCAGGAAGAAGACTCGTGTCCTCCTGCAGTTAGCGAGTATGATTGGGAGGAGACGATAACTCCTCCGGAGGGCCTGACGGAAGAGGAGCGGGAGCAGAGGATACTGGAGATGGTGCAGACCGCTTTCGAGATGCGGAAGCATTTCGAAACGTTCTTTCTGACAAAGGACAAGCAGGAGCTGTTCCAGCAGGCCGTATCGCGTGGATTTCTGCTGGCACCTCTACAGAGCATCAAAGAAGTGGCCGAGCTTGCCCAGTTCCGGGCGAGGGGCTTCTGGCAAGAAGTGACGCACCCTGAGATAGGGGAGACCCTGGTTTACCCCGGAGCGCCATTTCGCTCTACCGGTGCACCGTATCGTATCCGAAGGCGAGCACCCCTGATTGGCGAGCATAACGATGAAGTACTGTCAGGACAATTAAAACCGGCGAATAGCCGACCGGCTGCCCCTGAAAGCCCGGATACCGGCGAGGTGTTTCACGGGCTCAAGGTGCTGGATTTCACCTGGATTACCGTAGGGCCACGGACAACCCGCTACTTGGCCGACCACGGGGCAACCGTTGTCAAAGTGGAAGCGCCTGAGCGCCCCGATGGAGGACGTGGCATCCCTCCCCTCAAGGACATGATGCCGCATCCGGATCACAGTGCCTGGTTTTGCCTTTACAACGCCAACAAGTACGCCATGACGATAGACCTGACCAGGCCGGAGGGAATTGACCTGGCGAAGAAGCTGGCCGTCTGGGCGGACGTACTCATCGAGTCTTTCCGGCCCGGGGTGATGGAACGCTTTGGACTTGACTACGAGTCTATCCGCAAGATAAATCCCGGACTGGTGTATGCCAGCACGTCCATGTTCGGCCAGAGCGGGCCGTACCGTAACTACGCCGGGTTTGGCCACCACGCTGCTGCCATAACCGGGTTCGACCTTATCTCCGGCTGGCCGGACCGGGCGCCATCGGGTGCTTTCTGGGCGTATTCGGACCATGTTGCCCCGCAGATGCTGGTCTCCGCGGTCGTCACGGCTTTACTGGAAAAACGCCGTACCGGGCAGGGTCAATATATCGACCAGTCGCAGAATGAGAGTGCCCTGCATCTGCTGGGTACCCCTTTGCTGGACTATGCCGCTAATGGTCGGGTCGCTGTCTGCAACGGTGGGCGTGACCCGTATGCCGCTCCGCACGGCGCTTTCCGGTGTCGTGGTGAGGACAGGTGGTGTGCCATCGCCATCGAGACCGACGAGGAATGGCAGTCGTTCTGCCGGGTCATGGGCCGACCGGAGCTGGCGATGGACCCCAGGTTTACCACCCTGGAGGAGCGTAAGACGAACGAAGATGAGCTTGAGGCGCTAGTGGAGGACTGGACCTTGCAGTTCGAGCCGACCGCCTTGATGACTCGACTCCAGGAGGCGGGGATATCCGCCGGGGTTGTCGAGACAGCCGAAGATATGCACAATGACCCGCAGTTACGGTACCGGCGGCATTTCCTGACCTTCGAGCACCCCGTAATGGGTACTGTGTTCGTTGATGCCCTGCCGCCGAAGTTCTCACGGACTCCGGCACGGAAGTACCGGCCGCCCCCTTGCCTCAGTGAGCATAACGCCTACGTCTGTAACGAGATTCTGGGGATGCCGGACGAGGAGTTCGTGCATCTGCTGGAAGAGGGTGTTTTCGGTCAGGTCTGAGTCAATAATCTCGTGCGGATAGACTGTTGAAACGCATGACTACCCTTCCCGGTAGGTTTCCGTCTTCCGGGTTGGCAGTCTTTGTTTGAACTGGTCAATAGCATACTGGCAGGCAGCAAAGCCTTCAAGACGGTGTGCCGAGGCTACAGCAACAACCAGATTAATCTCCCCGACGTTCAGCCTGCCTGTTCTGTGGGAAATAGCGATGTCTTCTATTGGCCACTTTTGCCGGGCTTCGTCGGCAATATCCTGCAACGTATTCACGGCGTTTCCTGGAGAATCACGGTATTCTACGGAAAGAACCGGTCTGCCCTGAGAGTGGTTGCGAATCAGACCGACGTAGGTGACCACGCAGCCGCTACCGTCGCTTTTTACGCTTTCAATCACTCGTTCCGGAGAAATCAGCTCTTCGGTAATTTCAATCACTTTGGACACTCCCATAGGGGATATTGGCTGCCTGCTGCTGCGATTTTCAGCTAGTGCTCTCCATCATTGTCAGGCCCGTCTACCTCCAGTCTATGCGGCTGGGAAACGGGAACTGCGGTTTGCCGTCAGCCCAGTCCGTCGCGGATTGACCGGGTTTGCCAGTAGTGGTCTATTGGGCATCTCTGAGGTTATTCTATCACTATTCGCAGGCACTGCATCGCCATTATGTGCAGTCGGCGACGATTTGACGGTGCATGTACTGGACATGCCTGAGGCCGGTCGTGGTAATTGAAGCCAGGGCCAGGTTTGAGGATGCCTTTCCACTGAAGCGAGTCCGTTCTGCGCTTGAGAAAGGCCTGATGTTGCTGAGGGGGCAATTGGGCCAGGGCTTCGTAGAATGACTGCTACTTCTGTATCCGCTTCAACTCAAAGACCACTGGATTGGCGGCGTCCGGGCAGGCAGCGGTGGCCGTATCCGGGTCGTCTGACCAGGGGAGAGAGCCGCCAAACATGAGCACGCGCACGTCGGGGAAGAGCGCGTTGAAAGCGGACAGGCATATTCCTTCCGGTGTATGCCCGCTGATGACCCACTCCTGGCCAACCGCGTGGCCGGCGCCACAGGTGCCTTTCTGTGATATCACAGTAGCAACTACATCATACATTTCGGCCATTTCACTACCTCCAACCTTTTGTCTGTCAGAATAATGAAGAGTCGTGATGGTTCGTCCAGTATAATGGCTGCCAGGGGACGCGTCAAACGTTGCCTATGACACTGACATTGACGTATGAGGCTGCTTTCGTTATGCTCTAAGTATCCAAATACAGGAGGAAATGAATGGAGTGGAAGACCCGGGTCACCGAGCTATTCGATTGCAAGTACCCCATCCTTGAGGGTGCCTACGCGGGATTTGGCAACTGGCAGTTTGCCGCGGCCTGTGCCGAAGCCGGCGCACATGGCTGTATTACTGCCTCCACATCCCGTACTCCCGAGCAATTAAAAGAGGACATCCGGAGTTGCCGGAAGGCCACCAGCGGGTCCTTCGGGGTGAACCTGAGCTTCGGGATATGCCCCCGGATTGAAGATATGCTGGAGGTCTGTATCGAGGAGAAGATTCCCGTAGAGACGGCGATATACAAACCGGACGCACTGGCTCCGCGCATCAAGGAAGGTGGCATTCCCTGGATACATAAATCGGCCAGGGTTAAAGACGCGCAACATGCCGAAGAGCTGGGTGCGGACGCCGTCATCGTGGTCGGGCTGGAGGGCGTTGGTTTCAAGAGTCCGGAGCAGTTACCGACGTTCATCACCACGAGTTGGGGCAGCAGGCAGGTGAAGGTACCGTTCGTTGCCGCCGGAGGAATCGGGGACGCCCGCGGTTTCCTGGGGGCGTTGGCGATGGGGGCGGATGGTATCATGATGGGGACGGCCTTCATGGCGACCAAGGAGTGCCCGACGAATGAGGCTTCAAAACAGGGAATGGTGGAGACCAGCCCGGACAACCCGCGACTCCGTTGGCGGGTACTCTCCCATGCTTCACCGAAGGACTATGCCGAAGTGCTGCGGAAGAGGGGAGACCTGCCGTTGAGCGAATGGCTGCCGATGCTGGAGCGTATCCAGCCCAAGGACTCCGACTGGGAAGGGCCGCCGGATATCCCGGAACCGTCGCGTGTAGGCTCGCTGGCGGTGGGTGCGATAGACAGCATCCCCACGGTGAAGGATTTCATCGACGGCATCATCCGGGAGGCCGAGGAGATGGTGGAGAAGTGGGCGTGGGTTAAGGGGAGGTAGGGATACCCGCTAGTTCCAGTAGTCCTCATCCGATACCGGTATAGCCTGAATCTGGTGGAAGGTCGTGTGACCCACTGCGTAGGCGAACCTGAATGTTCTTCGGGTCTCATGTAGTTCACTCGTAAGCTTGTTCTTGTAGCTGGCAGATATGCGAACCCGGCTGTCAGGGGCGCCAATCCTGTCAACCTGTGCCTCTTCTACAAAGAATGTGGGTCCTGTCTTGACGCTCGGGAAGATTACGGAAGGAAATTCTTTTTCTTCTCGTAATTGCTGCGTTTCAATTATGCCATTGCCCTGTATATACCATTCACACTTTACTGCTGTCCCGTCAGCCGGCAGGTCGCCGGTATTCTCGATTTCAGCATATAGATACGCCCGGTCACGATTGAAATCTCTGGCCAGAGTCAACATCACATTGAGGAAAGGTCTTATGCTTGCTCTTGTCAGTTTCAATCCCTCGGTTGTTGCATCCAGCGAATCGTGGGCACTCATAGACGCTAATATTGAATTGAGAGCGGCTACTGATGCCATTAGTAGCGTGATGCAGAAGAACAAGTAGTTCTGCACATTGGGGAAAGCATCAGCAGGGCATAGAAATTCCCACACTAGGAAGAAAGCCAAGATCTCAAGCAGGATTACCATCACGTTCGTCCAGAATGCGTGCCTGCGGCACCAACCTAGGGCGTGCCTACCTTTCTTGTAGCACCAACCCAGGGCGTGCTTAGCCTTCTTCACTCTATCCTCTCCACTCCCACAAATCCCCTGAGTACCTCCGGCACGGCGATTGAGCCGTCGGGCTGCTGGTAGGTCTCCATGACGGCTATCATGATGCGTGGCAGGGCCAGACCGGAGCCGTTGAGGGTGTAGACGAACTGCGGACGAGAATCCGGCGTGGGACGGTAGCGGATATTGGCCCGCCGTGCCTGGAAGTCGGTGCAGGTAGAGCAGGAGCTGACCTCCAGCCATTCCCCGCAGCCCGGTGCCCAGACCTCGATATCGTAGGACTTGCTGGAGCCGAAACCGAGTTCCCCGGTGCAGAGTTGAATGACCCGATAGGTAAGCCCGAGTCGCCGGCAGACTTCCTCGGCGTTGCTGACCATTTTCTCAAGCTCTTCCTCCGATTTATCCGGTTCACAGAATTTGTACATTTCAACCTTGTCGAACTGGTGCCCGCGCTTGATGCCACGGGTGTCCTTGCCGGCGGACATCTTCTCGCGGCGGAAGCAGGCGGTATAGGCGACGTAGTAGAAGGGCAGCATCCCCGGCAGGATTATCTCGTCGCGGTGGAGGTTGGTCAATGGTACCTCGGCAGTGGGCACGAACCAGTAGTCTTCCTCGGCGTCGTGATAGATATTATCGGCGAACTTGGGAAGTTGACCGGCACCAACCATGCATTCCTGCTTGACCATGAAAGGCGGGTAAATCTCCCGGTAGCCGTGCTCACTGGTATGGAGGTCGAGCATGAAGGCAATCAGTGCTCGCTGCAACCGGGCGCCGAGGCCCTTGAGGACGTAGAACCGGGAGCCGGAAAGCTTCACCCCGCGCTCGAAGTCGATGATGTCCAGGGACTCACCCAGGGTCCAATGTGGTGCGGGGTCGAAATCAAATGTTGCTGGCTCTCCCCACTGGCGTAACATGATGTTATCGGTTTCGTCCTTGCCTACCGGTACCGAGGCATCGGGGATATTGGGCACCCGGAGTAGAAGGTCATTCAGCTTCTGCTCGATGCCCCGGACGGTTTCCTCAAGGTCATGTATCTGGCCACGAAGCTCCCGACCCTTCTCGGCTGCTGCCTGACGGTCACGTGCCAGTTCTTTTCGGGAGCGCCGGAGGTCTTCGAGTTCCTGAACCTTTCGGCGGCGCTCGGTATCAAGCTCAAGGATTTCGTCGATAGGTGCGGTATCGTTGCGGTGGCGTAATGCCTCGCGTACCGTATCCGGGTTTTCCCTTATGAATCTCAGGTCGAGCATAAGGCTCTCCTTCGGAGGATTTGTGTCAACCTCTCCCCCTGAGTCCCACCTCTCCTTCGAAGGAGAGGTGGATATTGAAAACAAGAGGGGCTTAGCCCCTTCTGAGGGGCGCCCCCTCTTAGACTCCCCGTAAAATCATCAGGTTGTGCGGGGGAATCGAGTTCCCCTAGGACTTCTCCTTCAACTGCGGGAACAGAATCACTTCGCGGATTGACTGCTGATTGGTGAGCAGCATCACCAGCCGGTCAATGCCTATACCGAGGCCGCCGGTGGGGGGCATACCGTATTCCAGCGCCTGCAGGAAGTCCTCGTCGATAGCCCATCTTTCTTCGTCGTCTCCCTGTCGCTCCTGGAGCTGTACCTCGAAGCGTTCCCTTTGCTCGACGGGGTCGTTAAGCTCGGAGTAGGCATTGCCAATCTCCAGGCCGCCGGCGTAGGGCTGAAAGCGCTCCACCACGCGCTCCTGGCCTGCCTTGTTCTTGGCCAGTGGTGACATGGAAAGAGGGTAGTCATAAACAAAAGTAGGCTGGATGAGCTTTGGCCTGATGTATGTCTTGAGAAGCTCGTCAACCAGCTTTGCCCAGTTTTTCTGCGGGTCAACGTCCATACCCATCTCTTTCATTTTACTGCCGAGGCGGATGACGTCCGGGTGCTGGACGAAGTCAATACCACTGTACTGCCGGATAGCGTCCCTGAGCGTAAGGCGTTGCCACGGCGGCTCGAAGTTGAGAGTATCCTCTCCGAACGGGACAAGGTATGTGCCGAGGACCTGGTGACAAACAGTGGCTATCATATCTTCCACCATCTTCATCACGTCATTGTAGTCGGCATACGCCTGGTAGCTTTCCAGCATGGTGAATTCCGGACTGTGCTCGGTGGATATGCCTTCATTACGGAAGGTACGTCCTATCTCGTATACCTTGTCGAACCCACCGATGATGAGGCGCTTGAGGTGGAGCTCGGTGGCAATGCGCAGGAAGAAATCCCGGTCCAGAGTGTTGTGGTGCGTTATGAACGGCTGTGCAAGGGCACCTCCTGCTGACGGCAGCAGTATCGGTGTCTCGGCTTCAAGGAAACCGTGCCCGTCAAGGTAACTTCGCACAGCGGCAATAATCCGGCTGCGGACATGAAAGGTCTCTCTTGCACGCGGGTTGGAAATGAGGTCCAGGTAGCGCTGACGGTACCGGGTCTCAACGTCGGTAAGGCCGTGCCATTTCTCCGGCAGGGGTTGGAGCGACTTTGCCAGCAGGGTGAACTCTTTGACGTCCACGGTCGGCTCGCCGGTGCGGGTGCGGAGCAGTTTGCCGCTGACGCCGAGGATGTCGCCGGTATCCAGGTCATTGAATAGTGCCAGGTCTTTCTCGTTGAACTGGTTTATGTTCTTGAAAAGGAGCTGTATCTTACCGGAGTCGTCATGGATATCAAAGAAGGCGCTCTTGCCCATCTTCCGCCTGGCCATGATGCGACCGGCAATGCTGGCCTCATCCTGGTGAGTCTGGCTAGCCTCCTGCTGTTCGAGTAGAGAAACAGCCTCCCGGGTGGTGTGGCTGCGGTGGTAGCGTGCCGGGTAGGGGTCGATACCGAGCGCCCGGATGCGGTCAAGCTTCTCCCATCTCTGTTGAGCGATACGTTCGTGTCTGGACGGCATTGGTTACCCTCGGTGAGGCTTTCTCAGCCTCAGTATTAAGTAGTATGTTTTTTCAGTATAGGGTATTCGGTACTCTTAGTAAAGATGGGGAAATCGAAGGTTCTACGTCAATATGTGTGAACTGGTAACCTCAAAGTTCGTGGGATATGGTGGAAAGGAGACAGCTCTTTACGGAACACTGCTGGATGTCGGACCTTACCATGTGAGTCTATCTTGTCTTCTCACTTGTCTTCTCAGTTACGTGTAGAAAGCTATTGACAGCGGCGATGATGTCTTGAGCATCGAAGGGTTTATCCATAACCCCGAGAGGACCTTCCCTGAGGGCTTTCTTCATTGTATCACTATCAGGATAACCAGTGATGATTGTTACCGGCAGTTTAGGATTGATGCTCTTTAATTGCTTGATAAGCTCGGCACCATCCATCTCAGGTATTTTCAGGTCAAGGAAAACAAGGTCGAAATCCCAACGTTTCACCCGGTCAATACCTTCAGCACTGGTGCCGGCAGTTACAACCGTATGTCCCTGTTCTTCCAGAGTTTCTTTGAAAAGGGAGCGGATTACCTCATCGTCATCAATAACCAGTATACGTGCCTTCGTGCCATTAATACTCTGATGTAACCACTTATCGATTGCCTCTTTATCGAATCTCCATTTATTACCTATCTTAATTGACGGGATACTGCCCTGTTTGAGCAGTTTATAAATCGTTTTCCTGGTAAAGCGCAGGTACTGCCCCAATTCCTCTACAGTCATAAGCTCTGGCATATTATATCTATCCTCACAATCCGGACGGCTGTTAGTGCCGGGACTATACTGGCAGGGCTAAACCGTAGTTGCCTGCCCTAGGCAACAGGACCCTGCTCTACTATCTCTAAGAGTGAGTCCAGAATATTAACCCGCTTGATATGTTCCCGACTGGCATCCGCCCATTTCTCAATCTGCTCTTCAGGTATGCCCAGACTTCGGGCAATGGCATTAGTCCTCTCAACTATAGTATTGGTTATTGCGTGGGCAATAAGCGAATTTAATCTGGCTTCGACGCCACAGGCAATATCATCCAGATAAGGTACCCAGTCTGTTTCTTCGTCTCCAGCCTCGGCATCTTCCTCTTCAGGAATTGCCCTGCTGAACCAGACAGTTTTTGCCTTCAAGGCCGCTTCTAAGCTGTTATTCACTCTTTCGAGCTCAAAGGGCTTGGTTATATAATCTACAGCCCCAAGCATAATGGCTTCTAAAGCGGTTTGAGTATCTTCAACAGCAGTAATAACGATGACAACTGTTTCCGGGCGGTTTGATTTTATTTCTTTGAGCACATCCATCCCTGATAGCCCCGGTAATCTGAGGCCCAATAGCACGGCATCAATATTATCCATGGATAGTCTCTGCAGAGCATCTTCTCCGGTGGCAGCCGTAGTGCAACTATATCCCTGCTCCTTCAAATCGATGGAAAGCAAATCGGTTATGCCCGGCTCATCATCAACCACCAGGATTGTCGCTTTTTCTGGAGACATCATTACCTCCTTACTGGTTAGTATATTCCCTTAAGTTCTCAAGAATATACCTGAAGTGTCACATATTCTACTATAATGAGTGTCTTTTGTCAAGAGGAACTTGACTGAGATAAAAAGAGATAATAAGAGAGTCCGGGAGGTGGTCTGAGAAATATCGGCCAGTAATGGGATACGACCCACACGAAAGTAAATCACGAGCAACTGTTGCCAGTGTTTATTCTGGATTATTGAGGCTAGTACTCAGTTGCAGAAATATCGGCCAGTATGTTGCGCGGGGTGAGACCCTTAACTACACGCAGGGTCTCACCCCGTTGACATGTCATTCTGACAAACCGCTCACTCGCCGTTTCCTGTTATGCTGCGCAATATCTTTTCTAACTCTCCAGTGCTGTATGGTTTGGCGACAGCAGCGCTGAAGCCATATTCCCTGAAGGCAGACATTATCGGGTTGGTGGAGTACCCACTGGTAACAATTGCTTTTACGCCCGGGTCTATTTCAAGCAACTTCTCAATGACCTCTTTGCCTCCCACCCCACCGGGAACAGTCAGGTCCAGGATGACTGCATCAAAGGGCTGCCCTGACTCCCTGGCTTGGGTGTACTGCTCAATTGCCTGGGTACCATCAACAGTAAGCTCCACTTCATACCCGATACCGGTCAGTTCATTGTGGAGGAGTTCCCTGATAGCCTCTTCATCATCCATCACCAGAATCCTGCCTTTGCTGGCAACAGTGGTTTCGGCTGCTGCTTCCTTCTTTACCGGGACTGGTTTTTCTGAAGCAGGAAGATAGATATGGAAGGTTGTCCCAACCTCCAACCTGGAATTCACGGTGATGCGGCCACCATGGTTCTTGATTATGGAATAAGCAGTGCTTAATCCCAGCCCGCTTCCTTTCGGCTTGGTGGTGAAATAGGGGTCGAATAGCTTCCTGAGATTTTCTTTCGATATGCCCACCCCGTGGTCTGCTATGGTTATCTCTAAATAGTTTCCTTCGGGCAGTGGTAAAGCACTTCTTGTGGTAATGACCCTGTTCTTGACTCCTATGTTGACTATTCCACCTCCAGGCATGGCCTCGCCAGCATTGAGGACCAGATTAGTAATGACCTGGTTTATCTGTCCTTCATCGATTTCTACCGACCGGAGGTCATATTGAAAAGAAAACTCGCACCTGACGTTAGAGCCCCTCAGGGCAAAGGTGGTGGAATCCTCTATCAATTCGGCGATAGAAACCAGCTTCTTAATTGGGGCTACACCTCTGGCAAAGGTCAGCAGCTGCCGGGTCAAGTCCTTTGCCCGTAGCGATGCCTTTTCCGCTTCAAGTAACCTTTCTTCGACCTTGCTTTCCGGTTTTGCATATCTCCTTGCCAGGCTGATATTACCCATGATGCCGGTTAGAATATTATTGAAGTCGTGGGCAATGCCGCCGGCAAGGGTACCAATTGATTCGAGGTTTTCAATTCTCCGCCGTTCCTCTTCCATCTCCTTTCGGTCACTGAGGTCAACGAAGCTCTCGAGCAGGCAGTTGCGCCCACCCAGCATTATGCGACTTACAGTTTTGAGAACGGGTATGCTCTCCCCATTAATGTTTACAAGCACGCGCTCTGAGTTATCTGCGCTCTGTCCGAGGTCGATAATCGGGCATTTCCCCACTTCAGCCGGGCAGATAAACTTGTGACAAACGTGACCAATGATTTTCTCGTTGGAAGCACCGAACATCCCGGCAGCATAAGGGTTAACATCAACGATGGCGCGTGTCTCCTCGTCGATGATAACAACTCCGGCCTGTATGGAATCCAACGTGACCTTCAATCGCTCCTCACTCTTGCGTACCTCCTCCTCCACCTGCTTGCGCTCGGTGATGTCCCGCGTGACCGCAATGAAGCCGGCCGGTTCGCCCGAAGCATTCCTCAGTACACTGGTCCCCATGTTGCCCGGAAAGACAGAGCCATCTGCCTTCACCAGTGTGTATTCCAGTCCTTCAGCGCGACCTTCCTGCAGCGTCCTCTGCATGTTCGCCGCTGCACGTTCTCCGTCAACGGGTGCTACGAGGTCAAATGTATTCCTTCCCACCAGGTCATCCTCGGTAGCATAGCCCAGCATTTCAACCGTTCGCCTGTTGACATCGGTGATGACTCCGTCCAGGTCAGTGACCGCTATGCCATCGCTGACCGACTCAAACATCCGCCGCAGCTTCTCCTCACTCTCCCTCAGCGCCGCCTCCGCCTGCTTGCGCTCGGTGATGTCCGTAGTAATCGCAACGAATCCGATTGGACTACCAGACATATCCCTTATAAGGGCAGCGTTTAGTTCGCCAGGAAATTCGCTCCCATCTTCCCGCAATAACGTGTATTCAAGAGCCCCGATATACCCTTCTTCCAGCGTTCTTTTCAAATTTTCTATAGCCCTCGTTTGGTCTCTTTCGGCTATAAGAGCAAAGGCACTTTGTCCAATGAGTTTTTCTTTACTATAACAACCATGCATGCGAGCCGTAGCTTCATTAGTATCAACTACATTTCCATTAAGGTCAGTGATAGTAATTCCCTCGGTCACGGATTCAAACATGAGACGCAGTTTTTCCTCACTCTCCCGCAGCGCCTCCTCCGCCTGTTTGCGCTCGGTGATGTCAGTTGCAGCCCCAATAAATTTTATAGGCTTACCTGTTTTTTCATCCCTTATCAACATGACCCGATCCCACCAGGTCATGTATGTCCCATCTTTCTTCCTCATGCGGTACTCTATGCTATGTGGCACATCTGGCTCCAACTGATATATGCTTCGCCTATCTATCCAGGCGAGGTCTTCTGGGTGGACGTGTTCCCGCCAATCCTCCATAGTGCGAGGATACTCGCCAGGTTCATAGCCTAAATGGCTGTCTATATCACTATAAAATGTAGCGATGCCGGTTTGTAGGTCTCTCTCGTAGACCACATCACTGGCAATCCGGCTGGCTATGTGGAAACGTTCCTCACTCTCCCGAAGCGCCTCCTCCGCCTGCTTGCGCTCGGTGATATCTCTCATGATTACCTGAGCACCCTGGAACTCCCCATCCGCAGTCACAACCGCGGCACGGACGTCACCCCACCGCAGGGTCCCGTCCTTGCGACTCCAGAGGAACTCGAACGACTCGGCTTTCTCTCCTGCTACTGTAGATGCGAAGAGTTTAGAGTACACAGACGTGTCTTCCGAGTTAGGGTGTGTGGGAAGCTCGGTGAAGTGCTTGCCGACAATGTCTTCGTGGCCGAATCCCGTCTGTTCCACGAAAGCTCTGTTGCAGGACGTGATTATCCCGCTTGCATCTGCCGTCAGTATCGAATCAGGAGCCAGTTCAACAATATTCCTGTATCTCTCCTCACTCTCTCGTATTGCTTCCTCTACTCGTCTGTACGCAGTCGTGTCCTGACTAGTACCGACTAGCTTTTCAGGTTTCCCGTTCTCATCAAGGAATATTTCTGCTCTGGTATGAAGATAACCAACAGAACCATCAGGGCGGAAGAATCTAGGTTCAATATCATACTCTCTGCCTTCTGAGATGGCTGTTTCTATCGTTTCTTTTGCCCAACCCCAGTCATCAGGATGGAAATATGGTTCATGACCATCTGGCCATGAAAGCGCTCCTTTTGTCGGATCAACGCCAAAAAGACGGAACATTTCTTCTGACCACTTTACTTCTAGATTTGCCAAATTAAAAGTCCAGCTACCAATTCTTGCAACTTTCTGCGCATTGACCAGATGCCTTTGGATTTCCGCTATCTGTTCCTCCGCCTGCTTGCGCTCGGTCTCTGATGTTTCCAGTTCAGCAACCCGCCGGCGCATCTCCACCATTTCTTCCATCAATTGCTCTCTTGTCTTGTCCTGGTCTTCCATCTGCCGTACCTCCTTATATCAAAGAGGTTATCTTATTAACCTGGTCCAAATAGAAAAAGGACACCAATCACCGCCATTTGCCAGTGATTCTGGTGCCCTTATTTCGTTTTAACATCTGCCTCACCTGTTGCGTCAATTCTAGTTTGCCAAGTGGTGAGTGTCAATGCCGAGCGGAAGCCCGTAGCTGAGGATTCGTCTGCACGGAGGATTTGGCAATCACCAGGGTTATCGGGAGTAATAAGCCGTCATTTCGTGCAATCCGGGGTAGGGCCAGGTGGCGTGTGCTGGATTCCCACGGACTTGAGAGTCCACAGTCTACAGTGGTGTTCTATCACTGGATTGGGACGGGCGCATACTGAACCCTCTTGAGTAGTATGGGCTTGTTCAAAGAGAATGCGGAGAAGACGTCGGCTCTTTACCGAAAGATTATGCCTCCCAGTTTGCTGGGGGGTACCGCGTTATCCAGGTGTCAGTCTTCCTGCTCAACCTTGGTCCCGGATAATATCCTCTCCAACTCTGCGGAGTTCTCTTCACGTAGAAGTCTTGCCTCATCAAACAGTCGTCTTGATTCCTCACAGTAAGAAATGAAGGCAGACTCATGCCCGGACTCCTTTTCTGACCATGCCAGACGCAGCTTCGCATAGCAGCTCTGAAGGAGTTGCCCCTCCCTCTGAAGTGAGCTCAGGAGTTCCAACCCCGCGGTAACAAGAGGCAACCGCGTGAACTGGTTGGTGTAGCCCTGTGCGGAAAGGGCCCTCTCCACGACCAGCGTGTTTACCTCTGGGGAGTTCTCAGGTATTTCATCAAGCACACGTTGGTGCAGGGCGTGAAAACCCTCAAGCAGAGCACTTCCTTCAACCTTATCGTGAAATCGCCTGGCGTCGTCGGCAAAGCGCTGCAGTCCCTGGGTATCGTCGTGCAGGGTGGAGGTGTACAACTGAGTACCGCTCGTAATTGCAACCACAATAAGCACAATGACGATTATGGCCTTAATCGCGGTAATCAGTTGCTGTTTCATTGTGATAGTCCCGGACCTCCTGAGTGTGGGAGTCGCTGCGGTTGGTATCGTTCAAAGAGCCTATGGGTAAGCCATCATAATATAGTGCACCAGACCTGCTGACGGCCACCGTTGGATACACCACCCGACTACCAATATAATATTTAACGGAGTGTACGGGCGAAGCTAATCGGTTGCGGCACTATTCCGAGGGTTTCTTGCCTGTCTGTCTCTCCCTTGAGATGCATGGCCAGGGTATTCTGAGAAGACCCATAAGTTTGCCAAGCGAGTAGTACTCTGCCTTTTGACCAGGGGTTTGAGCTATGGCGCATTGCCCCGCGCCGATGTACAAATCAGGCAGACCGAGTCGCATAACTTACCGATACCCTTTACCTGACTGCTCATCATCGTCCTCCCCCGAAGCGCGTTTCAATTCAGTTCAAGGAGTGTTTCCCTTCTTGCCCTCATAGATTGTATCACTTCTCAAGTTGGAATTCCCATCAGTGAAGGAGTATATAACTATTAGTCAAACTGCGGGCCGCGGCTTTCAGAATGCCACATCCGGGCAGATAGCCGATATCGAATGTATGGTACTTTCTTAACGAGCATCTGAGGCTGCCAGCAGTCAACGGTCAGCCATCAGTCCGGGACCGAGCGAAAGGACGGGGAGAAGATGAGGGATATGCTCAGAGAATAACCCCTTGCTCCTTCAACCCGGCAATGTCTTCCCAACCGTATCCCAGTTCAAGAAGTATCTCCTCGGTGTGCTGGCCCACTTCGGGAGCCGGCGCTCTCACCGAAGCAGGATTCTGGCAGAATTTGACCGGAGTTGCCACTGTCTTCGCCTCCATGGCAGGAAGGCACAGGCTCGGAAAGAAATCGTTGGCTATGGCTTGAGGGTCGGTGGTAACCTCGGTAGGGGAGGCAACTCGCCCGTAAATACAGTTGTGCTTTCTGAAAATCCTCCCCCACTGCTTCATTGTTTTTGTGACGAGAATCTCATCGATAATGCCAATCAACTCACCACAGTGTTCGGCGCGTGCCTCCATACTGTTGAATCGGGCATCGTCTTCCAGGTCCTCTCTGCCGATAGCCCGACAGAAATCGGGCCAGGAAGGGTCAGGTTGCAGCATTGCCAGCCAGAACCACCTGTCGTCTTTGGTCCGGTAGCTGTTCCACAACGGATTGTATGCGATAGTACGGTCATGCTTGGTTGGCGGCATACCCACCAGAGTGGGTTGTATGTCTTCGGCAAGAGTCCATACGCCGGTATGATATAGAGAGAACTCCAGTTTCTGCCCTTTGCCCGTCTTCTCCCGGTGGAACAGGGCAGCCATGATACCGGATACAATGTGTGCTCCCACCACCCTGTCCATCATTCCTCCACGTTGCGGAGGCGGAATGCTACCCGGTTCGCCCAGCATATACATTGCTCCCGAGCGAGCCCATGCCGCCGCATAATCAAAGCCTCGTTCATTTCTATCCGGTCCAACCGTTCCGTAGCCGGTTAGAATACCGTAGATAAGCCTGGGATTGAGCCGGCTCAGGGTTGTGTAGTCCATCTTGAGCTTCTTGAGGGTACTGGCCTCGTAGTTGGACATGAAAACGTCGGCTTCTCGGACGAGTTTGTAAAGGATTTCTCTACCTGGCTCCGTCTTGAGGTCCACCGCCAGGCCCTTCTTATTCCTGTTCAGTAGCTGGATATACCAGTTGAACTCGCCGCCCGCCATTTCTATGAATCTTCCTATCAACCCTCGCGCCAGTTCCCCGGTGAGTGGCTCTATTTTAAGGACATCAGCACCCCAATCGGCCATTGTAGCGCCAGCCGCAGGCACAGCCACAACATGCCCCATATCCAGTACCTTGAGACCCTCAAGTACTCCTGCCATATCCTTTACCCCCTTGTTGAATCAGTGTTCGCTGTAGAGTCGACCTGTCTCCAGTCAT
The DNA here is from genome assembly GCA_016783135.1 of Dehalococcoidales bacterium. Lineage (GTDB taxonomy): Bacteria > Chloroflexota > Dehalococcoidia > Dehalococcoidales > Fen-1064 > DUES01. Next base: position 20,538 of record JADHXC010000037.1, read on the forward strand.
TCTATCACCTGTCAGACTGGAGTCCCCTTGCTCTCAGTTACACACCTGAGTGCTTACCCGAGCCGGTTTCCGGGAAACAAGTCATCTCGGTTGCGGATAATGCCTTCAGTCTGCTCTCTTCTCTATAATAAAGACGCGATGAAGAATCCGGCCATGGTCAGGACAACGACTATCTTAATTAAAGACCCTGCCAGGAAGCCTAACAAGGTACCGAGTGCCGACTTGAATGCCTGTTCGGGTTGCTTTCTGGCCACTAATTCTCCCAGGAGCGCACCGATAAAGGGGCCCAGAATGATTCCCCAGAACCCAAGCACAATAATCCCGGCCATGAGACCAACAAAGGAACCCAAAATGCCGAGTTTACTTGCTTTGTATTTACTGGCTCCCAGCATCGGAGCGACAAGGTCCAGGACCAGTGTCAATACCATTAATATAGAGAAGACCACAGTTGTTGTGATGGAAATCCTGTCGAAGCCAGTGCCGATTGCATAGACGAAAAACCCCAGCCATGCCAGAGGAACCCCGGGTAGAACGGGCAAAACTATGCCAGCCAGACCGGCTATCAGCAGGACGGAACAGAGAATGGCCAACAGTACGGTTACCATATTCTCACTGTAGAATGCTGTGGACTCGAAATCGGCGTACTCCCGGCTTGCTCCACTCTGGGATTAATACGTGGTTCTTATCATAGCCGGGCGATGGGGACTTTGCAATGCGCTGTACTCGTACGGTGCTTTGGAGAAGCTCAATATCCGCAACGATAGTCATTTCAGGATACAGGATGTGGGGTTACCTGCAGTCGTTGCCCGCTGTTACCTCAGCGGGCGTACGCATATCCACCCGGTTCACACCCGCTACCGGTAGGTATTTTGAGCCGGCTCAAGGCAGTCGGGCATAGGTACAAGACGAAGAGAAAGCGTTGATGAAATAGGCTATTAGCCGGCCGGGGAATACGTATCCCATCGGAAGCAGGTTTCACGTAGACAGTGTTAACCTGTAGGTGAGGATAAGAAAAAGAAAAAGGAGGTAACATCATGGAAGGACTAACGATTCTGGCTCTGGTAGTGACAATCCCCATAATCCTCTTCCCGGCAGCTTTCGTCTGGTATCTGACCATCGGTGGTCTTGTTCACGCTGCTCGTGAAGCAAGAGCCGCCCGGGAGAAGCAGGTAGCAACAGTTATCGGAGTGTAGAGCAGCCAGGACAAAAGAAAGGAGGCAGGTTGAAGTCAAGGAAGAGTGAAACTGAAACCCGCTCTCGAGACAAAAAGTAAGGCTGGAGATTCATAAAGGAGAATTTCCAGCCTTACTGTATTCCGGATATTTATCTGTACCTTGGCCAGATATCGGCATACTACGGGCAGTAACCGTTTCACACAGGTCTGTCCGATAGGTCTACTGGGTACTCCCACGCGTGGTGGTATCATCTGTGGGACTGTGCCGTGTGAATGTCAGACCGCAAAGCTCGTAGTCCTGGAAGTCGACCCAGGGGCAGTTCTGGCACCCGGTATCATAACAGGGACACAGGTTTGTTAGCCGGGGAGTATGTTGTCCTTCGTAGCGCCAATGGTGGGCGGTTATGCGAACTCTACCGGACACATTGGTGGGTTGCAGTGACTTGGCGAGAGGGCTTTTCTTATCCTGTCGTACTACCAAAGTCGCACCTCTCTACACCATTATTGGTATGAAGGGGATGAAGGGGATAAAGTACCCCTCTTATCAAAATTATATTACGAATAACGTATCACGTCAAGTGCAGACAGTGCTAAAATACTACGTATTCAGTAGCAGTATCTGCTGAAGACGCATAATACCTGCGTGATGCTGGCCGTAGTGTTGTGGATGTGTTATTATCTGGGGATAGAGGCTATTTATCGGTGCTTTTTAGATGGTCAGGGAGGTTAATATGACAGACCAGCTGGACCGGGAGTTGATTATTGAACTGCAAAAGGATGGCAGACGCAGCTTTGTGGAACTGGCCGAAGTCCTGCATGTGAGTGAGGCGACTGCGCGGAACAGGATGAGGCGGCTTTTGAGCAGCGGTATTGTGAAGATAACGGCGGTACCGGACCTGCAAATGCTCGGCTACCAATTTATCGGCATTGTGGGGATTCAGGTCAGACTTGTGGAGTTGCGGGGTATTGTCGAGCAACTTACACGCCACGCCAACGTATGCTACCTTGCCAATGTGACCGGTAGATATGACCTGATAGGCATAATCGTTACCAGGTCATCCCGGGAGTTCGCTGATTTCATCGAGAGCACGGTCTCCGTCATTCCTGGCGTTGACAGAACAGAGACTTTTGTTAGTCTCAATGTCTTCAAAGGGGAAGCGATGGGACTCGACACGCTTGACCTGCTTAACAGTCA
>JADHXC010000001.1 GCA_016783135.1 Dehalococcoidales bacterium
CTTATTGAAGGGGAAGGGGATAAAGGGGATAGGGTCACCATACTGTAATTAAGAAAAATCCGGCATTCTGCTGGCCACTGGACATAACGTTGGAAACGAATCACGCTCGGTTAGCCTCGATTTGTTTCCATTATTCTTCATTATCTGGTTAATCGTCATTATTCTATCTGCCACTAATGTACCGGACTAGCACACCTCCTCGCAAAGTGAGCGTGATTGGGCTATACTGGTGGGGATGAATCCCTACGACTACTCCACCGATGACGCCCATTTCAACCTTCATCTTAAAAACCAGACGTCCAATTGGCTGCGGTACACGGTCGACTTCCCACCGGCGTTTCAGACGCACCATGAAAAGGGCAAAGTGGTACATGGCGATTACTTCCAGCCCCGTGGTTCTGGCGAAGCTCCCCTTGTAATCCTGCTTCACGGCGTTGGTGATGCCAGTCTGGTGCCCTGCCGGGGACTGGCGCGGAGTCTCGCCGGAAAGGGTATCGCTTGCTTCATTCCGCGTCTCGCTGTCCATTCCAGCCGGCTGGCGGGGGCAGGGTGGCGGCGGATGCCACATATGAGCGACGAAGAGTGGTTCGAAATCTACCGTACCGCAGTAGTAGAGGTACGGCAGGTAGTGGACTGGGCCAGCACCCGTGCCGAGTTGGACAGGCGGAGGGTAGGGGTTCTCGGGGTCAGCTTTGGCGGCCTTATTTCGGCGATATCCATGGCAGTCGATGAGCGCATCACTGCTGCGTCATTCATTGTCAGCGGGGGAAACTCCGGGAAGATTGTCCAGAAGGCCAAGGCCAGAGTGCTCAATAGGGAATACAGGACTACCGAAGCGGAATACCGGGCCGGCCAGCAGCAGTACGAGCGGTATCTTGCCGAGGTCGCGGAAAAAGGCTTCGAGGACGTCATACCGCCGCGGCGGAGTTACCTGAACGACCCGATGACGTTTGCCGGGTATCTCCGTCAGCGCCCCTTGCTGATGATAAACGCGCGCTGGGACGAGTTCATCCCTAGGGAAGCCACCCTGGACTTCTGGGAAGCATGTGACAGGCCGGCCATTTCGTGGCTACCCGGGACCCACACCGCTATCTGGCTATGGTATCCATTTATACGAAGGAGAATAGACAGCTTTTTCGAGTCGGTCTTCGGACTGTGAAGAGAAGTCCCGGGAATAACATCGCTGGCAGTGCCGGGTTGCCCGCAGACAATGGGATTGTTAAAATTCGTGTATATCGGGGTAAGCATTTCACTGGAGTATGCGGTACTCTTTTGCATAACGTGAAGGGTGAGGAAAGAAGATAGTGACAAACAGTGATATTACCATTGTGCCTATGGGGTGCTGCCATGACTGCGGTGGTCGCTGCGTGTTACGGGCGCATGTGAAGGACGGCGTGATTATCCGTATCGAAACAGACAATGGCGAAGAGCCGCAGATACGTGCCTGTATGCGGGGAAGGGCTTACCGGCAGCGTGTCTACTCTCCGGAACGGCTGAAGTACCCGCTGCGTCGTGTCGGGGAGCGGGGTGAAGGACGATTTGAGCGTGTGTCCTGGGATGAGGCGCTGGACGTGGTGGCTACGGAGATAAACAGGATTAGGGAGAAGTACGGCAACGGAGCGATTCTCCTTGCCTCAGGTGCAGGAAACCAGGGAATACTGCATGGTCCTGGAGCGGTGGGGCGACTGCTGATGGGTCTGGGAGGATTTACCCGCACCTGGTCTTCGCCTTCCTACGAGGGAACTCTGTTTGCCTCCATGGCTACCTATGGCACGATAAACACCGGCAACTCACGGGAAGACCTGCTTAACTCCCGCCTCATCATCATGTGGGGATGGGACCCGGCCAACACGGTCTGGGACCCGGGGACCAGCCTGACTCTGGCGAAGGCCCGTGAGAAGGGTATCAAGGTGGTGGCCATAGACCCCCGCTTCACCGATTCGGCGGCCGTCCTGGCGGACCAGTGGATACCGATTCGACCCGGCACCGATGCCGCGATGCTGATTGCCATGGCGCATGTCATTATCACCGAGAACTTGCAGGACCAGGCCTTTATTGACAGGCATACCGTTGGCTTTGACGCGTACCGGGACTACGTACTCGGCAGGGAGGACGGCACTGCCAGGACGTCGCAATGGGCGGAGACGATTACCGGGGTGCCTGCTGATGTTATCACAAGACTTGCACGCGAGTATGCCACTCGCAAACCGTCAGCACTTATTGCCGGTTGGGGTCCGGCACGGTCTGCCCTAGGTGAGCAGTATTCCCGTGCAGCCAACGTGCTGACAGCCATTACCGGCAATATCGGTATTCCCGGTGGCTATGCCGCTGGGTTCATGAGGGCTTACACAAGTCGTGCCTCGCACCGATCGGGCGGCTCGCGCGGACCCGGTAATCCGGTGGAGACGGGATCACCGCCGCGAAAGGAAAGTCTCTATAAATTGCGGGGCGGGACCAACCCCAGCAGTGCCCGCATTCACTACAGCAAGATATATGATGCTATCCTGCGGGGTCGTTCCGGTGGTCATCCTGTGGATGTAAAGATGCTCTACGTGGTAGCAGCCAATCTTATCAACCAGCACGGTAATACCCGGCGCGGGGTGGAGGCTCTCAAATCCCGTTCGCTGGACTTCGTAGTCGTCCAGGACCAGTTCATGACGCCCACTGCCCGGCTGGCCGATATCGTCCTGCCGGTGAATACCTTCATGGAGCGCAGCGACCTCGCACCTCCCTGGCTCGGCTCACCCTACTATATCTATCTCAACCAGGCAGTAGACTCCCTGTACGAATCGAAGACTGACATGGAGATATGCCGGGAGCTTGCCGGCAAGATGGGCATCCAGGAAGTGTTCGGTGATATCACCGAGGAGCAGATGCTGCGTGGAATCGCGGCGGGTCGCAGCGATATAGATGACTACGAAGCTATGAAGCGGGATGGTGTGCTCAAGATAAAGGACGTACCACCGACCATATCCTTCAAGGAGCAGATTGAAGACCCGGAGAACAATCCTTTCCCGACTCTTTCCGGCAAGATAGAGATATACTGCGAGCATCTGGCGGAGATGGATAACCCTGTGATACCGCCGATACCGAAGTATATCAGCCCGCCGGAGAATTACGATGACCCCCTGTCCAGTAAATATCCGCTACAACTGATAACCCCTCATCCCAAGAGGGGAACACACTCGTCGCTGGATATGGTACCGTGGCTGAAGGAAGTCGAACCTCAGGCAGTGTGGCTCAATACCTCCGATGCCGGGAGCCGGGGAATAAATGACGGAGCGCTCGTTGACATCTATAATGACCGTGGTAGAATCCGCATCCCTGCCAGAGTAACCGAGCGCATCATGCCGGGTGTCGTCTGCGTATATGAGGGGAGCTGGTACGACCCCGATGAAGATGGTGTCGACCGTGGAGGGTGTGCCAACGTACTCACGCCCGATGAGCACTCACCCGGTGGTGGGGCAATCGCCAATACGGCCCTGGTCCAGGTAGCACCGGCGCCGGATGAATAGTAGAGGACGTACTCTGATCCGGATGGGCTTCTACTTCGACCGGACACGGTGCACGGGGTGCTATGCTTGTGCTCTAACCTGGCATGTGCTCGCATGAGACTGATTTGCTACGCCCGCAATGACGGACCGGTGGTACCACTATGAGGGGCATAACCGCGCACCCCTGTTCTGAGTGGCGCGCAGTCCCGGCACCAGCAAATGGTTTGACTAATCGGGGTACCTATATTAGAGTGTAGGCGGGGCAAGTAAACCGGGTGACCGCCTGTCTGGGTCGATTTCGGCACAGATGGGAGGAAAGTCCGAGCTCCACCGGGCAGGATGCTGGGTAACACCCAGGGGGGGTGACCCCACGGAAAGTGCCACAGAAACATACCGCCCGTAGTGGCTCCGCCGGTACGGGTAAGGGTGAAATGGTGAGGTAAGAGCTCACCAGCGGTCGGGAGACCGGCCGGCTGGGCAAACCCCATCCGGAGCAAGACCAAATAGGGGGACAACAGGGTGCCCGGTCCTATCCCCGGGTTGGTCGCATGACCCTGGTGGTAACATCAGGGCTAGATAGATGGTCACCACCCTTCTGAGAAGGGTACAGAACTCGGCTTACAGGTTTGCTTGGCCCATTTATCGTGTGGTATCAGCTTCCCCACCGTGTTTTAATGGTTGCGGACTATTTGTGACAGGCCTGGTGGAAGTGAAGCGATAGTGTGTTGCCGTAATGGAAGCTCATTCCGGCTGTGTTCCAATATACATACCTTGGGTGGAGGGTGAGAGCGATGCTAAAAGAGATGGCCATTAAAGCTGCGAGCCTGCTACTGATAGCGGGTCTCGTGCTGCTGCCAGGCGCTGGCTGCACTGTATTTACGGAGTCTGAAGCGGAGCCCGGACCGGACTTCAGCCTGCTGAAAGAAGCCTGGGATGTCGTCTACGAGGAGTATGTCGAGCAGGAGAAGCTTGACGACGAGACCCTGCTCCGGGGGGCTATCAAGGGTATGGTAGACGCCCTCGATGACCCGTACAGCTCCTATATGGATTCTGATGCCTACGAAATGAGCGCCAGTGACCTGACGGGGAAGTTCGAGGGTATTGGTGCCTATGTTGGCTATGACGAAGGCAGAATAGTGATTATATCTCCCATCCCCGGCTCTCCGGCAGACAAGGCGGGCATCCGGGCAGGTGATATCATAATGGCTATTGATGATGAGTCTACCGTCGAAATGAACATCATGGATGCCGTTTCCCGTATCCGTGGTACCCGGGGTACTCCGGTGAGTCTCTTGGTGCTGCATGAAGATGAGACCGAGCCGGTGGAAATTGAGATAATCAGGGGGGAAATAGAGCTGGTCAGTGTGCTGTTCGAGATGGAGGAAGACATTGCTCATATTACCATTACCAACTTCAGTGAACGTACCGGTGATGAACTGTCTTCGGCGCTGGAAGATATGGCGGCGGAGACAGCCAGCGGTATTATCCTGGATTTGCGTAACAACCCCGGCGGACTGCTGTCCTCCGTGGTTGAAGTAGCCAGCCGATTCCTGGAGAAGGGCATAATAGTCTCCACAGTCGATAATGAAGGTAACAGGGATGAATTGTCGGTAAAACGCAGGGGTGAGGTGATTGACCTGCCTATGGTCGTCCTGGTGAACAACTACAGCGCCAGTGGCAGCGAGGTGCTGGCCGGAGCCCTGCAGGACCATGAGCGGGCTGTTGTTGCCGGTGCTCTTACCTTCGGCAAGGGTAGTGTAAATATCCTGCACCAGCTCTCTGACGGTTCAGGGTTGTATATCACTATTGGCCGCTGGTACACCCCCGGTGGTCGTCTCATCGAAGGTGAGGGAATTGAGCCGGACTATACGCTTGACCCTGAGGAACAGGATGCCTTTGAGTGGGCTCTCGACTACCTGAAGAACAGCATGTAGCCCCTAATTATATGGTGGGAACCGGCTTTCTTGTCTCCGGTCACGGTATGCGGTACTATTGGGTACTGGTCAGGCACTAATCTAATACAGAAGTAATCTCAGCACCGGTGTATTTAAGAGGGAGGTACAGTTATGGCAGTGGAGATACGACCGATAACCCCGGAGGAGCTTGATGAATTCAAGCGTGTTGCGGGCAACGCACTGGTGATGAACCCGGACACCTTCGTCGGGATGCGTCCCGAGTTCACCCTGTGCGCCTTCGAGGACGGTAAGCTGACTACCTCCTATGCCGCCTGGCCGTTCATGATGAGGCTAAACGGCACTGCTGTTCCTGTTGCTGCGGTTACCACTGTCGGTACCCTGCCGGTCTACCGTCGTCGTGGTTATTTACGTAAGGTGACCGCACGCTATTTCCAGCAGCTACACGAACAGGGAGAGCGGGCGATAGCCATCCTCTTCGCGTCGAGGGCCGCCATCTACCAGCGGTATGGCTATGCCGTGGTCTCGACGAACGTATCCTACACTATGGACCCCCGGTATCTTCAGTTTGCGTTCCCCAGTTCGGCAACCGGTACATTTCGCGAGCTTGGTGATGACGACTTCCCTTTGCTGGTGAATCTCTATCGGAGCTTCCGCGAAGAAAGAACAGGGCTCATCCACCGTGGTCGTGAGATGTGGTACGCCAGTGCACTGGCGGCACCGCCGTCAGGGGGGTTTCTGCATAGAGTGGTCTATGAAGAGGATGGAGAGCCGCAGGGCTACCTGATTTATACGACTCAGCCCGGAAGCGCTCAGGTACCCGGAAGTGCTCAGGCGCCCGGTAACTCCATCACTATCCGTGACCTGGCCTGGTTGACGTCATCCGCATACCGGGCAGTCTGGGATTACTTCGCCAGCATGGACATAATAGAAAGAATCACCTGGGGACGAGTACCATCGGACGACCCTCTGCCACACCTTCTACTTGAGCCGAGAATGCTTAGAGTGACCTCCAGCGACGGTATTTTGGGGCGTATCGTCGATGTCGAGCGGGCGTTACCGAGTCGCTGCTATGATGAGGAGGCAGTCCTCACCTTTGGGATACATGATGATTTCTGCCCTTGGAACCAGGGTGGGTGGAAGCTGGAGACCTCACCGGAGGGAAGCTCAATCACCCATACCAGCGAGACCCCGCAGGTGGTGATGCCGGTCAGCACCCTGGCGATGCTGGTATTCGGCCAGATAAGCGCGACCGAAGCCGCCCGAATGGCGCGCCTTGAGGCCAACGAACCGGATGCTCTGCCGATGTGGGACAGGACAATGCACACTCGCTACCGGCCGATTTGTACCGACATGTTCTAGGCCTGGGGCTGTTGGTTTTGCTGTCGCAGGGATATCTGGTCCGAAGCACTAGTATTCTGCCAGCGGGTCGGAAGCCTCTTCAGGCTGAAGCATTTCCACCGGGCGCAACTCGTCCAGGCTGTCCAGGTGGTCGATGTACAGCACGCCGTTTATATGGTCTATCTCGTGCTGGAGGACCCGGGCAAGCAGGTCTTCGCCTTTTAGCCGGGTCTCCTTACCGTCCCGGTCAAGGGCCTTGACTGTGACCTTTGCTGCCCGCCGCACATCAGCGACATAGCCGGGGATGCTGAGGCAGCCTTCGACTCCCACTATCTCGCCGGTCCTGCGGACTATCTGCGGGTTGATGAGGACGATTTCTTCCTCTTCAGGAAGCTGGATGACAACCACTCGCATTGTTATGCCTACCTGTGGTGCTGCTAGGCCGACGCCGGAAGCGGCATGCATCGACTCCAGCATATCGTCGACTAGCCTGTGTATCGAGCCGTCGATGTTCTTGACCCGCCTGCTTTTCTGACTCAGCACGGGGTCAGGCATAGTGCGGATTGGAATAATTGCCATCAGGGCTTCATCCCTTCACAGTCCCAAATGGTAGAATCTGGTGCTGCGTATCTATTTCTACTATATCGCCTACAGCCCCACGGGGTCAATGTCCACTGTCCAGCCCTGCGGCAGCGGTATCTGTGCCAGGAAATCGGACAGCTCCGAGCCGCGGAGTATTATCTGCCAGCGGAACCTGCCCCGCAGGCGGTGAATGAAGGCCGGCGCCGGACCGATGAGACTGAGGTCGGCTATTCCCCTGGCGTCCCTCTCTTCAAGGATACGTCGCTCCATATTTTTCGCCTCCCTCCAGCAGGCGGCGTCGTTGGCGTGTATGTAAGTGAGACTGGCAAGCTGTGTGAATGGCGGGTTGCGGAGCTGCCGGCGGTAGGTGATTTCTGTCTCGTAGAAGAGGTCATAGTCGTGGCCGGCCGCGGCCTGGACGGCATAGTGCTCAGGTGCATAGGTCTGGATGATTACCTGCCCCGGTACCGTGCCCCGCCCGGCACGTCCCGCCACCTGGCAGAGAAGCTGAAATGTCCGTTCTCCGGCGCGGAAGTCGGGCAGGTTAAGACCGGTATCCGCGTTGACAACTCCCACCAGAGTGACGCTGGGCATGTCCAGTCCCTTGGCAACCATCTGCGTGCCGATGAGAATGTCCGCCTCGTGGTTGCGGAACCGGTCCAGGATTTCCTGGTGTGATTGATTCCGTCGGGTTACATCGCTGTCCCAGCGCAGCAATCGTGCATCGGGAAAGGCCAGACTGGTTTCCCGTTCCAGTCGCTGGGTCCCGAGGCCGAGGAACTTTATTCTCCGGCTCATGCAGCGCGGGCAGGTGTGGGGCACTTGTGCCCTCTGGTTGCACTGGTGGCAGACGAGTACATCTTCGGTTAGGTGGTAGCTGAGGGGAGTCTCGCAGCGCCGGCATGCCAGAACAAAGCCGCAGTTGCGACACTGGATGGAGGTGGCGGCACCTCTACGATTCAGGAAGAGGATAGCCTGTTCTCCGTTGGCCAGGACCCGCTCTATGCCCTCGGACAGGGCGACACTGAAGATGCTGCGGTTCCCCGCTTTAAGCTCTTCCCTGAGGTCGATTATCTCGACATGGGGCAGGGAAGCACCCCCGCCGGGAGTGACGCGCTCGGGAAGGCGCAGCAAAACGTAATCGTCCCGCTGAGCACGGTGGAAGGTCTCGACGTCGGGTGTAGCGCTGCCGAGGACAACCGTCGCTCCGACCAGTTCAGCCAGCTTGATTGTGGTGTCACGGACATGGTAGCGCGGCGACTGCTCCTGCTGTTTGTAGGTCCATTCGTGCTCTTCGTCGATGACGATAAGTCCCAGGTCCGGCTGCGGTGCGAAGAGGGCGCTCCTCGGACCGATAACGACATCGAACTCGCCGTTCCTTATCGCCTGCCACTCGTCATACTGCTCTCCGGGGGAGAGCCGGCTGTGGAGCACGGCGACGCGATTGGGGAAGCGGGCGGCGAAGCGTTCGATTGTCTGCGGGGTAAGAGAGATTTCCGGAACGAGTACGATACCCCGTTTGCCCATTCTGATGGTCTCTGCCAGGGCTTGCAGGTAGACCTCTGTCTTGCCGCTGCCGGTGACCCCGTGCAGCAGGAACACTTCAGGATAGGAGTGGGTTGGCGCTGTCAGGCTGGAGCGGATGGTCTGGAAAGCGGTTTCCTGGGCGGGAGTGAGATGCAGTGGATGGGAGGGGGCAGTACCCTGTGGGATAAACGGATGGCGTCTGACCTCGACCTGCTCAAGTATCACCAGCCCTTTTTTCTGCATGGTGTCGATAACGGCGCGGCTGATGTTTAGCTGCTGCCGCACCTCAAACAGGGGCACCGGTCCTGGCCTCTCTGCCAGGAACTCGAGAAGGGCGGCCTGTTTCGTGGCACGCGCCATATTCAATCTGGCCTGTCGGGCTTCATCAGGCGTAACAGTCAGGCGCAGGTAGGGCACCAGCTTCGGTCCTATCCTGTCCCTTTCCAGTGCGTGGCTTCTGGCGACGAGGCCACGGCCAACCAGGTGTGAGACCACCGTATGGGCGTTCCTCTTACCGAGTGCCTTTTCCAGTTGCCGGAGACTCACACTGTCCTGCTGGTCTGCCAGTTGCAGGACGTACCTCTGCTGCTGTGTGAGTGTGGCGGGGTCATATCCCCGTCCGGTCAGAGAAATATAGGTCAGCGTTCTTCGTTCAAAGCCGGGTGGCAGCATCAGGGCCACGGCGTCGAAAAGGGGTGACAGGTAGTAGTTGCTTATCCACCGTGCCAGCAGGATATGTGCCGGAGACAGGAGAGGAAGAGGGTCAATGTTACCAATTATGTCCCGGGTCTCTTCTACCGCGGCATAATCGGTCAGTTCGAGGACAATGCCCTGGAGTGTTTTGTCGCCGAAGGGGACCCAGACAGCTTGACCGGCTTTGACATTGAGTCCCTGGGGGATGGAATAGCTGAACGTCCTGCGCTGGGCTATCGGCGAATTAACGCTAACCTCGGCATAGCTCATGCTGTACCCCGTGGAATACCGGAAGCTCGTAAGGTGGTGGAACCCTAGGTCTGTTTCCGGGGTGTTTCCTTGGCGGTTCTTTTCTCCTTGATACGCGCTTTCTTGGCGCTGAGTCCGCGAAGGTAATACAGCTTTGCCCGGCGTACCTTGCCATGCCGCATTACCTCAACCTTCTCTACCATAGGAGAATGGAGAGGAAAGGTGCGCTCGACGCCCACTCCGTAGGCGACACGCCTAACCGTGAAGCTGGAACCAGGCCCACTATTACGGAGCCTTATTACCACTCCCTGGAAGACCTGGATGCGTTCTTTTTCCCCCTCGACAACCCTGTTACTGACTTTCACGGTGTCACCCGGGGCCAGTGTGGGGATGTTGGGGTTCGGTTTGACATCAACTAGCGTGCTAGCGTCCATTTGATAAACTCCTGTATCTAGTGAGGCTGCTTTAACCTCTCGATTAGCTCTTCGTCCCGTACACATAGCTCTGCCCGGTCGAGCAGGTCCGGGCGGCGTTCCAGTGTTCGTATGATGGACTGCTCATGCCGCCAGCCGGCGATTCGGGAGTGGTCCCCGGAAACCAGCACGTCGGGCACAGACCAGCCGCGGAACACCGGCGGGCGAGTATAGTGCGGGTACTCCAGCAGTCCGGCGGTATGTGAATCATCCTCTGAAGAATCCTCGGAACCCAGAACACCGGGCAGCAGCCGGACAACTGCGTCTACCACCACCATGGCAGCCAGTTCACCACCACCGATAACGTAATCCCCGATGCTTATTTCCTCGGTGACCAGGTGTTCGCGGACCCTTTCGTCTACCCCCTCATAGCGACCGCAGAGCAGTATCAGGCGCGGGTGTTCCGAGAGCTTCCGGGCTATCTGCTGAGAGAAGGGATGTCCCTGCGGCGTGAGCAGTACCACCGGGGTTTCTGCTTTTTCCCGGGTAGACCAGTCGACTTGCAGGGCTTCCACTGCCTCAAAGATAGGCTCCGGCTTGAGTATCATGCCTGCCCCGCCGCCATAGGGATAGTCATCGACGGTGCGGTGCCGGTCATGGGTATACTCGCGGATATTGTGCAGTTCCACGCTGACCAGCCCACGGGAAACCGCGCGCTGGAATAGCCCGGTGCTGAACGGGCCCTGAAACATCTCAGGAAACAGGGTCAGAATGTCGATTTGCATCACGATAGCTCTCTTGCTGCGCCGGCTCCTACGAAACCGTTGCGGGTGCAAAATCACCGTGCCGGTGTCTTCATCCGGAGTTCAGCGCAGAAGGGTATACAAAATAATATTGTAGCACAGGTGACGTGGAGAAAGGAAATGGGGGGGCTCAGACGTCCGCTACATTAGCGACACTCCACACAGGCAGAAAAATAACCCTCACTGTAGAGAGTGGGTCGTTGGGTAGTGACCACGACACCTCACTCTGTTGTGTCACTCTTCTGCCTGAACGGAAGATGCCCTGATGTGAGGAATAACTTCCAGTAGATGTTACGACTACTTGTGTCCGCCCTGTCATTTGGGTAGAATGGGGTGTTGGGGAGAGACCCGTCGGGACCACTCTATCTCTCCGACGGCACTATCACTACCATATCGTGGATAGAACATGAAGCTTCTGGAATTTGAAGCCAAGACAGTACTGAAGGAATACGGGATACCGGTACCTCGAGGTAGAGTCGCCGCTACTCCCGATGAAGTGGAGCTGGCTGCCCGTGAGATTGGCGGACCGGTCATACTGAAGGCGCAGATACCGGTATCAGGCAGGGGTAAGGCTGGCGGTATACTCTTCGCCGATGACCCTGCCGGAGCCAGAAAGATGGCTTCCGGACTGCTTGGCAGTACCATAAAGGAAAGCCTGGTAAACACGCTGCTGGTCGAGGAAGCACTGAAAGTTGATAAGGAATACTATCTGTCTGTGACTATTGACCGCGTGGCGAAGAGTTACGTGGTCCTGGCGTCCGTTGAGGGTGGGGTGGATATAGAACAGGTTGCCCTGGCGTCCCCGGAGAAAGTCTCAAGGTACTGGACAGACCCGCTCTCCGGTCTTGGTGAGGAGCAGGCAAGGGAGATACTGGCACGGTTCGACCTGAGCGATGACACTGCGGCAGAACTTGCCTCCATGCTCACAATACTGTTCTCGGCGGTCATGGACAAGGATGCCGAGCTTGTGGAGCTTAACCCTCTGGTCAGGACAACTTCCGGGACATTTGTAGCTGTCGATGCCCGGATGATAATCGACGATAACGCTCTTTTCCGGCACGAAGAATTCGCTGACAGGAGCCTCTCAAGGGATGATGAGACACCCCTGGAGCTCGAGGCAAGAAAGCAAAACCTTGCGTATGTAGACCTGCCGGGTAGTACCGGCGTTATCGGCAACGGTGCCGGTCTGGTGATGGCTACCGTAGACTTGGTGCACCACTTCGGTGGTAGTCCGGCCAACTTCCTCGATATCGGCGGGGGTGGTAGTGTTGACACAAACAGACGAGGTCTGCTGTTGGTGCTTTCCAAGCCCGAAGTAAAGGGGGTAGTGGTCAATATCTTTGGCGGGATTACCAGGTGTGACTTTGTTGCTCAGGCTGTCATTGAAGCAATAGAAGAATCCGGGACAGTCAAGCCGATTGCGGTGAGTATGATGGGTACTAACGAAGCTGAAGGAAAGCGGATGCTGGATGAAGCTGGAGTGATGAACTTTCCGAATATGGAGGAGGCAGTACAGGGGCTCCTGAGAGTGCAGGGCGGACGTTGAGTATAATAGTCGACCAGGGCACAAGGGTCATTGTACAGGGCATCACCGGACGGGAAGGCAGGTTTCACACTGCTTCTATGCTGCAATACGGAACCAATATTGTAGCCGGAGTTACTCCCGGAAAAGGTGGCGAAGAGGTAGAGGGTGTGCCCGTCTATGATACGGCTGCCGAAGCCGTCGCCCGTCACCAGGCAAATACGTCCATCATGTTTGTACCGGCACGCTTTGCGCGAAGTGCTATCCTGGAAGCGGTTGACGCCGGCTTGAGCACGATTGTAGCTATCACGGAAGGTGTTGCCCACAAAGACGCAATCGAAGGTATGGCACGGGCTAAACAACGAGGCGATACAATCGTTATTGGTCCTAACTGCCCCGGGGTGATAAGCCCGTCAAAGAAGACCAAGGTGGGTATCATGCCCAACCACATCTTCAAGGCCGGAAGAGTGGGTATTGTCTCGCGGAGTGGTTCTCTTACCTACGAGATTGCCTGGCATACCACCCGGGCCGGACTGGGCCAGAGCACCTGTGTCGGTATAGGCGGTGATGCAATCATAGGGTTGGACTTCGTCGGTGCCCTCAAGATGTTTCGGGATGACGATGAGACTGAGGGCGTGGTGTTGATTGGAGAGATAGGTGGTAACGCCGAGGAAACCGCGGCCGCCTACATTGCTGAGACCGGCTATCCCAAGCCGGTAGTGGCCTATATTGCCGGCAGGATGGCTCCGCCCGGGAAGCGTATGGGACATGCCGGGGCGATAATCATGGGAGAGATGGGGACGGCCAGGTCCAAGATGGACGCCTTCGCTGCTGCTTCCGTGCCAGTGGCGGACAGGCCCAGCCAGATTGTCGGACTGCTCAGGGTGTGAACCATTCTTCCCTGTGGCGAATCACGTATGGGTGAATGGTAGACCAGAGGACAAACCCCCTTACTATGGCTGATATACCTGTTCGGGCCTTATCCGGAAGTATCTCTTTGTGGAGCACTGTCGCCAGAAGTGAACAAGCCCGGAGGACGCCCCGGGCTTGTTCAACAGGAGATGATGAAGAAAATTGTATGGCATTACCAGAATACACTGTCGGGGTAAAAATCAGGTAAAGATTATTCCGTTCCGGTTACAACCAGGTTACGAAAAGGTTGTCGGATAGTAACAGGCTTTCTTACCGCTTTGACGGTGGTTACTCTCTACTTTCCCTTCCAGACCGGAGGTCTCTTCTCAAGGAAGGACTGGATACCCTCTTTGCAGTCTTCAGATTGAGTTGCTTCACGGAAACGCTTACTGTTCTCACCCATGAAAACACTGGGCGGCCATTCAAGTGAGCCGTAAGTGAGTTCCTTTATTCCCTTGATTGCCAGTGGTGCTCCACGTGTGATTTTGGCCGCCATCTCTTTAGCTGCTGGCATAAGTTGCTCTGGCGGTACCACCATGCTCACCAGACCTATCCTCTCTGCTTCACGGGCATCGATTATCTCACCGGAGTACATCAGCTCCAGCGCTTTGCTCAGCCCGACGATTCCTGGTAATAGGTAGGGTCCAGCACCGGTATCAGGAGTAATACCTCTCAATGGAAAGACCCAACCGAAACGGGCGTTCTCAGAGGCGATACGGATATCGCACTGGGCCGTCCACTCGGCTCCCATGCCAACAGCAGCACCGTTTACGGCGGCAATGGTGGGTTTGGGAATGCGGGTAAAGGTCCACATCGGCAGGGGGCTCTCGGGCAGGTCTACCTTCTTAATCTTCTTTGCCCGCTCGGCGGCAGCCTGAACTTGGTCCCGCGCCAGGCCGGTACTTACGTCAGTGCCTCCGCAGAAGGCACGACCATTTCCAGTGATTATCAGTGCTCTAACTTCGTTGTCCAGGATAACGTCGTTCAGGATATTCGTCATGTCTGCCAGCATATCATCGGTGATTGCGTTCATCCTCTCCGGACGGTTGAATGTGAGGATGCCGATACCGTCTTCCCTGGTGTACAGAATCTTCTGCTCTTCCATGATGTGCCATCTCCTTACTATTCTATTTCGTACTGCAGTTGAGTGACCGGCTACTTCTTCAGCACCTCGTAGAGGCGGGCCACGTTCATGCGTTGGAGCATTGGTCCCATTGCCTCATTGCTGGATTCCATCGGATAACGGTCCAGCAGTGATATCTTATCCTGGGCCTCTTCAAGGGTCATGCCTTTGCTGATGGCGTCACTGACGGCATCAATCCAGGCCTGTATCATGGCCTTCATCTCCGGGATGTAGCTCGGAGTGCAGACACTACCATGCCCCGGCACCAGGAAATCGGCTTCCAGTTGGCTTAGTCGGTCCAGGGAATCCAGCCATTGGTAGGGGACCGCCTGATGTAAGAATGGATGTACTTTGTGGAAGATGTTGTCTGAGGTGAAGACCACACGCTCTTCGGGTATGTAGACCGCTACCTGGTATGGAGTGTGACCGGGCTGGTTGATAAGCTGGAAGGTGTGGTTGCCGACATAGAGTGTGAGCCGTTCGGAGAGGGTGATTGTCGGCGGATGATAGCTGAACCCTTCCAGCAGGGGCAGGTTCTCCGGGGCCGTCTGCTGGAGACGCTCTTTCAACTGGTCTATCGAGGAAGCCAGTATCGCCTCTCTGGTGCCTTCGTGGGCAATCACGGTGCCTTCGAAGAAGTGATTGCCGGTGAAGTGGTCGCCATGCGGTTCGGTGTTAATCAGGTAACGGACCGGGCCGTGCCTGGCGATTTCCTCCCGCCACTTCACCGCATCAACCGGCATCTGCGGTGTGTCTATCATCACCACGCCATCGCTGGTGACGACAAAACCGGGGTTGCACCCCCGGAACCCGGTCTCGGCATAGATATTATCGGTTACCTTCTGCATCTTCTCCTCCTTATGAAGTGGACGTGTCTACCATCCGGTTGGCCGGTAGTTCTTTGCTGTATCAACCAGGACCTTTAGATTCTCAAACTGAGCATCTACGGGCACTCCTCAGCCAACTCCCATCATGAAGCCACCGCCTTCCGCTACCACATCGATGAGTTTCTTGCAGTATTCCTCTACCTCGTCACACGTACCTAGAGACAGCAAGGAAGGAGATACATCGCCCACTATGCACATATGGCCTCTGAGTATCTCCTTGGCCTTGAAGATATCCGTCTTGCTATCCAGCTGGATGAAACACTTACCCTGCGGCAGTTCCTTGAGGTAGGGCATATTCAGTGTCCAGTCGGAATCAAAGTGAAGGATGGGCGTGATTCCCTCGGCAATAAAGGCCTCGACCATTTTCTTCATATAGGGGAACTCGAAGCGTTCGAAAATATTCAACGGGTATATGAAGCCTCCGCCGCGTTCAAGAATCAGTTGCCGGGTGGGAATCCCGTAGGGGCTGGATATCTCGGAAGCCCTGGTGTCTGCGATGGCTATCTCAATAAGGTCGTCAATCATTGCGTCCATGACGGCCTCTACTTTGTCCGGTATGCGATGAAGGTCCATGGTGAATTTCATCATGGTGCGGCTACAGGACAGCATCATCAAGGGTGTGAAAACGTTGCCCCCGATGTATGTGGGGATACCTTTATCCTGCCAGGCTTGAGTACCCTTCTTACCTGCTTCCAGCTCCCTTATCTCCCGGGTCTCGATACGGGTATGGTATCCCTCCGGTTCCCAGCCACGGAAATGGGGGTAGAAGTCGTATATGAAGTTCTTCCAGCCGGTATCGATGATGCGGTCGTAGTCCTGCTCGGTCAGGGTCTCCGTCTCGTCCCACTGAATTATCTCATCTTCTCCGATATCCCTGCCGGGTACCTTAACCTTCATGGGGGCTTCTACCAGGTCGCGTACCCGGGTGGTATTACCGCCACTATTGACTACGTCCCAGCCCCCCAGTTCTTCAAAGACCTCGCGCATTGCCCGCGTGCCCAGCGTTCTGTCGCGGAAGTACTCTCCCTGGGTGATACCCTTGTAGCGACAGGGAAACTTGTAGTCCATGGCCAGTGATATCGGGACCCGGTCCCCTTTTTCACAATTAATGGCGGCACGTACTCTTGCTAACCTGCTGTCTATGGTATCTTCTGCCACTGTAGTTGCCTCTCTTCTTCAGACTGTCCTGCTATCAGCAGCAGGGCTAGCCGTGAGGATAGTAGTTCCTGCCGGTATCAACCATTGCCTTGAAGTTATCATATGTGCAATCGGCGGCCACCGTACACCCGGAACTGAGGATGAAGCCGGTGTCCTTGCCGACGACATCGATGAGCTGTTTACAGTACTCCTCCATCTCTCCGGGAGTGCCAAGAGCCTGCAGTCCTGCCGGTACGTCTCCGGCGATACACATGTGGTCCTTCAGTATCTCCTTAGCCTTGAAGATGTCCGTCTTGCTATCAAGTTCGCAGATGCACATCCTGGCGGGGAGGTCAAGGAGGTAGGGGAGGTTGAGAGTCCAGTCCTGGTCAAAGTGGAGGTCGACAATCATTCCTTCAGCGACGAAAGCCTCGACCATCTTCTTTACATAAGGATATTCAAAACGCTCAAACACCTTGAGAGGGAAGTAGAAGCAGCCGCCCCTCTCCAGTACCAGGAATGCCCCCGGTACCCCCGTAAGCCTGGCTACTTCTATCGTACTCTCGATGAGGTCATCAACCATGGCATCCATAACCGCTTCTACCTTGTCCGGAATCCGGTGGATGTCAAGGGCGAAGGCAGTCATTGACCGCGACGTGGAAAGCGCCATCAGTGGCGAGTTTACCGAGGCACCGACCAGTGTCGGCAGACCCCGTTCTTCCCAGGTGGCAATCTCTTTCCGGTACTGGGCAATCTGGCGCTCCGCCCAGGCGATTGATTTCTCAAGAGGGAATGGACTGGTCCTCTCACGGACTTCATCTGCCCATTTCCGGTAGCCGATTTCAATAATGCGGTCATAGTCCTCAATTGTCATCGATTCAGTCTCGATATACTGCGGTGGGGAATCTGCGGGAAGCCCCTTGCCCGGGTATATCATCCTCCCCGTCCGACCGGCCGCCGGGTGCCCGGGGTTAGGACTCTGGCTGTAGCCTGGAAGGATGAAGCCGTCCCAGCCCCCGACATCATCGAACAGGTCTACCATCGCCGGCCAGCCTTTACCACGATAATCGGCAAAGGCTTCAGCGAGAGTCAGACCCTTATGACGGGCGGGAAACATGACATCCAGAAGCGGGGCCACCGGTACCCGGTCGTATGGCTCCAGCTTGACCGCTGCCCATATCCTCTCCCTGGGGGTCATCGTCTCTTTTACCATCTACTTCATCTCCTCGATGAAACGCTTGCAGATTTCCACTCCCTCTATGCCGTCATCGGTGAAGGCATCGGCCCCGGTGTGCCTTCGGACAAGCTCGGTGACGACGCCACCGCCAACGATTGTCCTGACCCTGTCACGTAATCCCGCTGCCTTGACCGCCTCTACCGTCTGCTTCATTGAATCGAAAGACGGAGTCAGCAGTCCGGACATTCCCAGGATAGGGGCGCCGGTCTCAATCAGCTTGTCGACAAGTGCCTGAGGCTCGACGTCTATCCCCAGGTCATACACCTCGACCCCGGCCCCTTTCAGGAGTACGGCAACGATATCCTTGCCGATATTGTGAATATCACCTTTTACCGTAGCGAGGACAATCCTGGCCCTGTGGTCGGCCTCTGCACCAGCCTGGAGGTGCGGCTCGATGAGCTTCATCGATTCCTTGAATATCTCCCCGGAGACAATGAGTTCGCTGAGGAAATAATCTCCACTCTTGTACCGTTCCCCGACGGCATTCGTTGAGAATCGATAGCGGGTCGGTACCGGCATCGAGTTGCTCGCGGACCAGTCGGTATACTTCTTCCTCGCTCAGTTCCGCCAACATATCAGCTATTCCTGCCATTGCTACCTCCTCGATTCTTGCTGGACTGCTGTTTCACATGATAACCCAACTGCGGTCTGAGACACAACCAACCCGGGGATGTCCCGGTACTCTGGTTCCGTAGCCTGTGTAAGCAGGTTCTGTACCGGGGCGATGTGATTGACAAGGCAGAAGTGATAGTTGATACTGTCTACAAGTGTAAGGTCGGAAGACGACACAGGCTGGCCAGTCGGCGCGTCGACTGGAAAGCTGGTGATGATATCGTGGGGAAGAAGGAGAGAATAACCTATGCACACCATACTATCAAGCGCTACGAGAGAAGTGGTTATCGGTGATGACCAACCAACGGTACTGATTGGCGAGCGCATAAACCCAACAGGTAGAAAGAAACTGGCGGCGGCACTTGAGACAGGCGATATGGAAGTGCTCCGCCGGGAGGCAGTGGCCCAGGTTGAGGCCGGAGCGGATATACTGGATGTGAACGTCGGTTCGTCCGGTGTCGATGAAGTGGGTCTGCTGGCACAGGTAGTGCAGGCAGTAGCTGAGACGGTAGACGTCCCTTTGAGCCTGGACAGCGATAACCCAGGGGCACTGGAAGCTGCTCTCAAGGTGTACCATGGCAAGCCGATTATCAACTCGGTGACGGGCCAGGAGAGTTCACTGGCGGAGGTCCTTCCACTGGTCAAGAGATACGATGCGGCCGTAATCGCACTGACGATGGACGACGATGGTATACCGGCGGACCCTGCCCGCCGTGTTGTTATCGCTCACAAGATTATAGAGAGGGCGGAAAGCCTGGGGATTCCCCGTGAGGACGTGATAATCGATTGCCTGGTGCTAACAGTAGCCACGGAGAGCGATGCCGCTCTGGTAACGCTTGAGGCTGTGCGGCGAGTAAAAGAGGAACTGGGAGTTAACCAGACCCTGGGGGCGAGCAACATTTCCTACGGCCTTCCGGAACGCAATGTGCTCAACGGTGCCTTTCTGGCGATGGCAATCAATGCCGGAGTGACCTGCCCCACGGTCAATGCTGCCCGGGTGCGCCAGGCGGTACTGGCTACAGACCTGCTCCTCGGGCGTGACCGCTATGCCCGGCGTTATATCAAGGACTATCGCCAGCGACGGTGACCGTGAGGAGAAGACCCCGGACTAATCTCCGGTAAATCCAGTAGGGCGCTGAAAAGGGAAAGTCCAGAGGGCAGGCCCCTTCTGAGGGGCACCCCCTTTGGCGGGGGTCTGGGGGTGTCCCCTAGATATAATCTTTCCCCCTTCCTGGCCAGGAAGGGTAAGGCGGCCCAGATGGGCCGCACGGGGATAGTCGAAAGAGTTTTTCATCACCCTTCTGGTGGTGACCGGACAATAGAAGGAGGGATATGTAATGGAGAGAAATGAAATCGGATACATGTCGGCGGTGGATGTGGCAGCCGCAATAAGAGAGAAAAGGCTGTCCCCTTTGGAGGTCGTGGATGCCATCCTGTCTCGCATCGAAGAAGTGAACCCTCGTGTCAACGCCTATTGCACTATTGTGGCGGAGAGTGCCCGTAAACGTGCGCGTGAGGCCGAAGCGGAGGTTATCAAGGGTGCGGAGCTGGGGCCACTTCACGGTGTCCCGGTGTCTATCAAGGACCTGATGTTCACCAAGGGTGTACGGACGACGTTTGGCTCCAAAATCTACGAAAACCTGGTGCCGGAGGAAGACGACATCGTTGTTGAGCGCCTACAGGAGGCCGGGGCAATCATGCTGGGAAAGACCAACACCCCGGAGTTCGGCTTCATGGGCGTAACCGATAACTTGTTGTTCGGACCGACACGTAATCCCTGGAACCTGGGGCGTCATGCCGGGGGTTCCAGTGGTGGTGCCGCTGCTGCCGTGGCCGCGGGTATGGGACCGCTGGCGACCGGCAGTGACGGTGGCGGTTCGATACGCATACCGAGTAGTTTCTGCGGGGTCTTCGGCCTGAAACCATCGTATGGTCGTGTGCCCAGGGGTCCGGGCTTCCCCGACTGGCAGACTCTATCCCACTCCGGTCCCATCACACGAACAGTAGCCGATGCGGCGTTGATGATGGAGGTTATCGCCGGCAGGGACGATAGAGACCGCCGTTCTCTGCCGGATACGGGACTGCGTTACCTGCCCCTGGCTGATAAGGACTTGAAGGGGATGAAGATAGGCTGGACACCTGACCTGGGGTATGCTGCTGTTGACCCTGAGGTAGTGGCGGGGCTGACCGCGGCTGTGGGTGTCTTCGAATCTCTGGGTGCTGATGTCGAGCTGGCGACACTGGACATTGAGCCTACGGGTCTGACTTTTGCTGTGATATGGGCAGTCACTTTCGCGAGTAAATACGCGGACATGCTGGGCGAGTGGCGGGAGCAGATGAATCCGAATCTGGTGGCTATGATTGAGCGCGGCAAGGATGTACTGGCTACAGACTACGCCCGGGCGGCCACTGCCAGGGAAGAGTTCTGGCGGGCGATTCGGCCGGTCTTTGAGAAGTACGACCTGCTCCTGACGCCGGCAACCGCCGTACCTGCGTTCGAGGTCGACAAGTTCGAGGTGGCCGAGATTGGCGGCGTCAAGGGTACCCCGACAGTAGACTGGACACCTTTCACCCATCCGTTCAACTTCACCGGGCAGCCGGCTGCCTCCGTTCCCTGCGGCTGGACGGACGAAGGTTTACCGATTGGGCTCCAGATAGTGGGACGGCGATTTGACGATGCCGGTGTGCTGCGGGCATCCGCTGCTTTCGAACGTGCCGCCCCGTGGGCTGACCGGCGGCCTGGAGTGTAGTGACGCTATCTTCTATCTCCGCCTCCTTGCCTTCAGGCAGGAAGGTTAATTTATGGATGCTGATAACGTATTCTCCTATCTGTGCATGTATGTGGTGATAGCGCAACCGCAGGGTTGCACAACAGTTTACCAGGACGATACGCTGTGATACAATTCATCAAATGCACCGCCGGATGAGCTGAGAGAAAAGGAGGGACGTGGCATGAACTGGCTTGATATTGTAATTGCCGTAGCTTTAATTGTCCCTATCTTCACCGGTCTTAAGCAGGGCTTAATCAAGGCGGCTATATCCCTGGCCGGTCTGATAGTGGGCGTGGTTCTGGCCAGCAATTACTACCAGGCGCTGGGCGACAGGATGACGTTCATTACCAATGGTGACATTGCCAATGTTACCGGTTTCATCATCATACTGGTTGTGGTGATGATAATCGCCACTGTAGTGGCTACTCTGCTGAAGTTCACCGCCAAGGTAACCATGCTGGGCTGGGTTGACCACCTCGGTGGGGCGGTGTTCGGTTTCCTGATGGGGGCGATATTCATGGGTGCCCTGTTGGCCACCTTCGTGAAGTTCTTCGGAAGCAGCCTGGTGACAGATTCTTTCCTGGCAGCAATACTGCTGGACAAGTTCCCGCTCATACTCGGTTTCTTGCCCGGCGAATTCGATATGATACGCGACTTCTTCCAGGGCCCGTGACCATGTACTCTGTGGAGCTACTGCCGACGGGACACTGTTCTAGAAGAGGGCAGTGCCGGCAATACTAAGCCGGATGCGGTAGATGCCGGTGCGGGCAGTCAGGTAAAGGCTCTTCATGTCAGCGTCTCCCCACGCCAGGTTGGCCGGTAACTCCGGCGGTCTGACTATTGCCAGACACTTCCCTTCGGGACTGATAATCCAGAACCCACCGGGCCCGGTGCAGTAGACGTTTCCCTCACGGTCCACCTTCATGCCATCCGGTGCTCCCGGTTCAGGTGCCTTCATCTCGCTAAATACCTTTCCGTTGCTGATACTACCGTCCGGACCGACGTCAAAAGACCGGATGTGACCGCCTGAAGTGTCGGCGACATAAAGTACCTGCTCGTCGGGAGAAAAAGCAAGACCGTTGGGACGGTCGAAGTCATCGACCAGAAGCAAAAGCTCACCGTCCGGTGCCAGTCGATAGACCCCGTTGAAAGGGAGTTCCTTCCATGCGGTCATCCGGGCGAGTCCGTATGGCGGGTCGGTGAAAAAGATACTGCCGTCAGACCTGACGACGACATCATTGGGGCTGTTGAGGCGCTTGCCCTGATAGCGTTCGGCGAGGACGGTGATGGTGCCGTCAGGCTCGGTGCGGGTAACACGCCGGGCGCTGTGCTCGCAGGCGATGAGCCGCCCACTCCTGTCCAGTGTAAGGCCGTTGGAGTTTCCGCTCGGGGTGCGGAAAGTGGTTACCTCCGGGCCTATGTTGAGCATGCGCCAGCGGACAATGCGGTTATTTGGAATATCGCTGAAGAGCAGGCAGTCGCCGTACCAGACGGGACCCTCGGTAAAACCGAAACCACCGGCGACCTGTTCCACCACGGTGTTTTCAGGTACTATCTGCTTGATGGCGTTGTCCTGTATTTCCATGTTCAGACTGCTTACACTCATTGTGCTCCTCCTGGTCGAATAAGCTATGGTGATGAAACGGATAAACCCGGAGTATCTAGTAGATATCGTGGGCGCGGAAGAGGCGTACCCAGGTACTGCCAACCCGTAGTATATTTCTCTCCGCTCCCATGGCGCGCCCCTTTTCCCAGACTTTTTCATCAATACCTTCCGGTTTGCCGCGGAAGAACCGGGTCTCCTCCCAGTGGCCGGGTCCGTGGTAACCGGCCATCAGGAGGATCTCCATCGGGTCGGTAACGGCGAGTGTGGTCCAGAGGCCAAGGATGCGGCAGTCGGCGGCGTGGTAAAGCGGCCAGACACCCTTTTCCGACGTCTCCACGAAGCGGTCAAGGTCGGCCCGTTTGATGAAGAACCGACGGTAGCTGTAACAGGCACGGCGGTCTTCCGGAGAGGGGACGCCGTCAGGAAGATAGGCTACCTGTGTGAGGAGTCGTACACATTCGCTCTCCACCATCTCCTCACGGTCTGTTGTATAGACCTCCTGGGCGGCCTGCCATGCTTCGATATCGGTGAAACCCGTCATCTGCCGGAAGGCGTTTCCGGGGTCGCCAACCAGGCCGTTGGCCAGACATAAGACCTGGCCCCCGGCGGAACGTATTGCCGGAACTGTTTTCTGCCGACAGAGCTCCAGGTAGTCACGCCCTTTCTTGTCGTTAACTATGGTGTACCTGTCTTCATAAATCATAATTCTGGCTCCTTTCTATTATCTGTAGTACTACTCATATACCTGCGGCTTTCTCATTTCCACGAAGACACCGTGGGTCTCCCGTGGGTGGACCCAGGCCAGCGGGACATCCGGGGCGGGTTGAGTCACCCGGACACCTGCTTCGCGCAGTTTCTGCACACTTCCGGGTACATCCTCGACATCGAATCCAACCAGATAGACGCCTTCACCGTGTGCCTCCAGGTAGCGGGCTACTGCTTTTGAAGGGTCCGTCGGCTGCATAAGCTCGATATGCCCCTTGCCCAGCGGCAGGATGGCGTTCTTGAAGCCAAACTCCCTGGACTCCGCACGAGAGTGCGCTTTGAGGCTAAACAGGGTCTCAAAGCGTTTCACGGCAGCCTCCAGGTCCCTGACCACCACCGATAGCTCAATAACATCACCCAGCATTGATAGCCTCCTTGATGAATTATTACGTTTTGATATGTATCGTCAGGAAGTTGTCAGCCCGAGTTCAATCAACCTTTCCCTGAGGCGGAAGAGAGCGGCAACTGCCCCCCGGCTCCTGGCGTCGGCCCGCGAAGGAGGGTAATTCTGCTGCCAGGTCCTGGTGCCGTGGTCATCGGAGATGCCGACGAAGGCCAGTCCGGGCGGTTTTCCTTCCGGGCTGTCCAGTCCGGCAATACCGGTGGTGCTCAATCCGATGTCGGCCGAGAGTCTTTCTCTGGCTGCCGCTGCCATTGCTTCAGCGACCTCGGCACTGATTGCACCATGCTGCTTAATGAGGTCCTCGGGAACTCCCCAGGCGAGCTTGGTCTCACTGGAAGAGGCAATCAAGCCCCCCCGGAAGCAACCGGAACTCTTGCTGGCCTCGGTAATACTGCCGGCAAGCAATCCTCCCGTGCCGTCCTCCATGGTTGCCAGGGTTAGTCCACGATTGGTGAGCCAGTTGCAGACTATTTCCTCAAGGGTGTCATCATCTTTGCCCCACACGTAGGGACTGAAGAGCTCCTCCAGTTGCGCCTCGGTAGTATCCAGCGTCTGCTCGGCATCATCGCCATGAGCGATGAAGCGGATGTGAATCCCGTCCGGTTTCGAGTAGATTCCTATTTCGAGATTAGCTGCCTTAAAAAAGGGCTGCACGAGTTCGGAGACTCTGGCTTCGGCAACGGTAAAGGTCTTGATTATACGGGAGAGTATTGACTCCCCGGGAAAACGGGCCTGAAGGCGAGGGGTAACCTCGTTCCTCCACATAGGCATCAACTCGCGAGGTGGTCCGGGGAGTGCCACGATGGTCTTTTCGTCTTTATCCACCCACCAGCCCGGGGCCGTGCCTCTTGGATTCGGCAGGGACACCGCCGACGGAATGAGGACTGCCTGCCTGATGTTATGCTCCGGCATCTCCCGTCCCATGCGGGTGAACATGGTACGGAGTTGTCTCTCCAATTCGGGGTCTACGGACAGTTTTTCACCAAGGACATCGGCAATGCAGTCACGTGTCAGGTCATCCTCGGTGGGACCGAGACCGCCACCGGTGATTATCAGGTCGGACCTGGCCATTGCCTGCCGGAGCACCTGGCATAGCTGTTCATGGTCATCGGCCACGGTGACCACCCTGTGGAGCTCGATACCCAGGAACGGCAGTTCCGCAGCCAGGTAGCTGGCATTGGTATCGGTGATTTCTCCACGGAGAAGTTCGGTGCCAACAGAGACGATTTCGGCTTTGTAACGGCTACTCATTCGGTGATAGTCCTCTTCTGATGTAATGCTCAGGGTCTGCCTGGCCCGGGATGTTCCCCGGACTCAGCGCTTATTGTAACCCTTTCCAGTCCAACTGTCATCCTTCCCGATGGAACACGGCAAGCGCTTTGTCCCGGCGGGTAGGAAAGCCCTATAATGTTCCTGTATCCGGCACAATGACGGCCCCGGTGACAAGGTGGATATCTGTGAAGACTGCGGATTTCGATTACGCCCTACCACAGGAGCTCATCGCCCAGACACCGATAGCGGACAGGGACCAATCGAGGTTGATGGTGATGGAGCGTAGTGATGGCTCGTTGCAGCATCGACGGTTCTTTGAGGTAGTAGATTTCCTCCGCAGCGGGGATGTCCTGGTCTTTAATGACAGCCGTGTCATTCCGGCCCGCCTTGCCGGTAGAAGGGCGGGTACTGGCGGCAAGGTAGAAATCCTGCTCTTGCGTCGACTCCGCCCCGGTGTCTGGGAAACGCTGGTCAGACCCGCCAGGCGAATCAGGACCGGCGACAGAATAGAAATAGCGGACGGCTCGGCCGCTGTGTCCGGGGCAGGATTCTGCGCCGAGGTGGCAGGTGTCGGAGACAGGGGAATACGGGTGATTAGCTTTGACGATGAGTCATCACTTACCCGACTGGGCCAGATTGCCCTGCCGCCGTATATCCGGGTGCCTCTTGAGCAACCGGAACGCTACCAGACGGTTTATTCCAATGAGGACGGTAGTGTGGCCGCGCCGACTGCCGGCCTGCACTTTACCCCGAAGCTCCTTGGCCAGATAGGGGGGAAGGGTGTCAAATGTCTCTTCGTGACCCTGCATGTGGGGCTGGACACCTTCCGGCCAGTACAGGAAGATAACCCCGAGGAGCACCGGATACACACAGAATACGGGGTCCTCAGCCGGGAGGTCGCTGACGAGCTGTCCCGGGCCAAAAAGGATGGACGGCGAGTAGTCTGCGTTGGCACTACCACTGTCAGGCTCGTGGAAGCGGCAGCCCGGGCAAGTAGCCCGGAGAGTGTCAGGCTGTTCGAAGGGTGGGTGGACCTTTTCATTCTGCCCGGCTACCGTTTCCAGATGGTGGATGCCATGATAACCAACTTCCACCTGCCGAGGTCGACCCTGCTGATGCTGGTCTCCGCGTTTGCCGGGAACGATTTCGTGCTGCGGGCTTACCGTGAAGCCACTGCCCTGAAGTACCGGTTCTACAGCTTCGGTGACGCGATGTTGATACTGTGAAGAGGCAGAAGGATGCAGCAGTCATTATCACCTGTCCGGTACATTGACCATAGAATTAGCCTGTGCTATCGTGTCATTATGGCCGGGTTCGTCCGGTGAAACGAAAGCAGTCACCCCGACAGGGAGACTGAGAGGTTATCGAAATGGATTCGCTTGAAAGACTGTGGCAGCGTACAGCTCCTCCGAACGGGGATGCTAAGCCTCCATCTCGTACAAGTACCACAGGTGCACGCCGGGTGCTCCTTGCTGTTGTGAGCATCCTCGCCCTGTTTATCCTGCTCAATATGGCCAAGGGGTTCTACACGGACTGGCTGTGGTTCAAGGACCTTGGCTATGGCAGTGTATACGGCACTGTCCTGGGTACGAAGGTACTCATCTTTTTTGTGTCGGCTATTGTCTTCTCTCTCCTGTTTCTCGGCAATCTGCTGCTGGCGATGCGTCTTACACCAGGGAGTGGAGTGAGTGCCTGGCCGTGGCTTATCATCAATCAGCTGCAGCGAGTGTCCCGGTGGAGCGTTATCATCGGTGCGGTGGTGGTGGGCCTGATATTCGGGATGGTAGCCCAGGAAAACTGGCTTACAATACTCCGTTTCTTCAATGGGCAGCCGTTCGGCATTAACGACCCCGTCTTCAATAAGGAGATTGCCTTCTACGTATTCTCACTACCGTTTCTTCAGTTGCTGCGCGGCTGGCTCATGGCGGCTTTGATTGTCACACTTCTTGGCAGTACCAGCATATATGCGCTCAGCTATGCCGTACAGAAGGCCCGGTTTGATTTTGCCCGCCCTGTACTTATCCACATCGGCGCACTGCTGCTTGCAATTCTTGGGCTCTTTGCCTGGGGTTATCGGCTCGCTATCTGGGAGCTGGTATTCTCCGAGCGCGGGGTGGTTTTTGGTGCCAGCTATGCAGATATGAACGCCAAGCTACCGGCGCAGTGGGTCCTCTTCGCAGTGGTTATCATTCTTATAGGATTTATCGTGGTTGCCGTAGTCCAGCGAAGGATTCGCTGGGCCCTCTATGGGCTTGGTGGCTGGATAGTCGCCGCCATAGTCGTCGGCAGCATATACCCGGCGATGGTACAACGCTTCCAGGTCCAACCCAACGAGCTGGCCCGGGAGACACCCTACATCGAGTACAACATTGAGTATACGCGTGAGGCGTTTGCCCTGGACCGGGTGGAGGAAAAGTCCTTTCCTGCGGAGGACATGCCCAGTCTTGATGAGTTGGCTGAGAACACTGAGACCATCAAAAACATCCGGCTGTGGGACCACCGCCCGCTTAAGGATACCTACAACCAGATACAGGCGATTCGGCTCTACTACGATTTTAACGATGTCGATGTGGACCGGTATATCGTTGACGGCGAGTACCGACAGGTGATGCTATCAGCGCGGGAGTTATCTGCGGAGAAGTTGTCTTCCGAGGCACAGACATGGGTGAACCGGCGAATCCAGTTCACCCACGGTTACGGTCTGGCCTTGAGTCCGGTCAACGAAGTAACTCCGGAAGGTCTCCCTGAGTTGTGGGTGAAGGATATTCCTCCAGTGGGTAACTTCCAGATTGAGCGTCCCGAGATATACTTCGGGGAGAAGACGGACGACTACGTGATTGTGGGTACGAAAACAGAGGAGTTCGACTACCCGGCGGGTGGCGAAAATATCTATGGTCGCTACGAGGGCGAGACCGGCATCAGCCTGCAGGGTGTTATCCGGCGTGTGGCTTACGCCTGGCAACTGGGCGATTTCAATATCCTCATAAGCAGCGAATTGACGCCCGAGAGTCGTCTCCTTCTCCACCGTGATATTCAGGAGAGGGTAAGACGCCTGGCACCGTTCCTGTGGCTGGATGATGACCCTTACCTGGTAATAGAGGGCGGCAGGTTGTTGTGGATTCAGGATGCCTATACCGTAACCGACCGCTATCCCTATTCCCAGCCACTCAGTAACGGGATGAACTACATCCGGAACAGCGCCAAGGTGGTGATTGACGCCTATAATGGCACCACGACGTTCTACATTGCCGACGCCGAAGACGCCTTAATCCAGACCTACCAGGCAATATTTCCGGAGCTCTTCGTTGCTTTCGAGGAGATGCCGGAGTATCTACGGGCCCATCGTCGCTATCCCGAGGACATGTTCAACATCCAGGGGGCCGTCTACCAGACCTACCATATGCAGGACGCCCGCGTCTTTTATAACAAGGAAGACCTGTGGGCCGTACCTAAGGAGTACTACGCCGGCCGCGAGCAGTTGATGGAGCCTTACTATATCACCATGCGGCTTCCGGACGAGGATGAATCCGAGTTTCTCCTGATGCTGCCCTATACTCCGGTGAATAAGAACAATACCATCGGCTGGCTTGCCGCCCGTTGTGATGGCGACAACTACGGTAAGCTGCTCGCCTATCATTTCCCCAAGGAGAGGCTGGTTTATGGCCCCAGCCAGATAGAGAATCGTATCCAGCAGGATACCGTCATCACCGAGCAGCTTGCCCTGTGGGGGCGCGGCGGCTCACGGGTTATCCGCGGTAACCTGCTGCTGGTGCCGCTGGGCAGGTCAAACCTCTATGTGGAGCCGGTGTTTCTCCAGGCCGAGACCGGCGGGCTCCCCCAGTTAAAGCGGGTAATTGTTGCTGCCGGTGACCAGATTGCCATGGCGCCGACTCTGGAAGAGAGTATTGCCTTGGTGTTTGGTGCCACTCCACCACCTTCGGTAGAGCCGGAGACCGAACCGGAGGCAGTACCGGAAGAAGAAGTGCCCACGGTAACGGAACCGGAAGTAATCGTGCCTGCTATGATGTCCGACCTGATAGAGGAGTTCCGATTGCACTATGACCGTGCAATGGACTATCAAAAGGCTGGCGATTGGGCTGGCTACGGACGGGAACTGAAGGCGCTGGAGGCAGTGCTCGACAGGCTTGATGAACTGACGGGCGCTGAGTAAAAGCGCTATATAGTCGGGTAAATCTGCTCTAGGAACACGGTCCTGCTACTAGCTGAGTCATCTGCAATTATATCCGGAGAGGCAACACCTTTGGTACACTCACAGAAGACCCTGGTGCAATGTGATTTTGATGGCACGGTGACTGTAGAGGATATCAGTTTCATGTTGCTCGACGCCTTCGCTGGCGGTGACTGGCGACAGTGGGAAGAGGAGTACGAGGCAGGCAGAATATCAGTCGGGCGCTTCAACTCGGAGGTATTTGGCACAGTCAGGGTCGACCGGCGGACCATGCTGGACTATATCAAGAACAGGGTGGTAATCCGACCGGGGTTTGAGGAGTTCGTGGCCTTGTGCCATCAACGGGACTTCCGGCTGGTAATTGTGAGTAACGGCCTCCAGTTCTATATCGAGCGGATTCTGGGAGACCTGGGGATGGGGGACATCGAGGTGCATGCCGCACGGACCCGGTTCTGCCCCGATGGACTTCGGGTCGAGTATGTGGGCCCCGACGGGATTGTTCTGGATTCCGGGTTCAAGGAATCCTTTACTCGTCTGTTCCTGGCCGATGGCTACCGGGTGGTATATCTTGGCGATGGCAGGTCGGATTTCGCCCCCGCCAGCATGTGCCACCAGGTGTTTGCCGTTGTTGATAATAACAGCCTGCTGGCACGATGTCGTGAAGGAAACGTCGACTGCCATCCCTTTGCCGACTTCCACGATGTGGTAGGCGCAATCGATATACGGTGACAACATAATGATGGTAGTCCTGCACATCTGTTGTGGCGTTTGCGCTGCCGGGGTTGCCGAGAGGCTGATGGCAGAAGGCCATGACGTTTCCGGATATTTCTGCAACCCCAACATCCACCCGCCTGAGGAGTTCCAGCGGAGACTTGAAGTTGCCCATCGGGTAGCCAGGGAGTTCGGGTTTCCCCTGGAAACAGCACCGTATCGACCGGAGGAGTGGCATCGGGAAGCCGATTCACTGGCCGATGAGCCCGAAGGTGGCAAGAGGTGTGAGGTCTGCTTCCGGCTGAGGCTGGAGAAGACGCACCGGTACATGCTGGACCAGGGGGCCGATGCCTTTACCACGACGCTGACCATAGGCCCGCGTAAGTCGGCCGAGATGATTAACCGGATAGGTCAGGAAATCGGTGGGGACAGCTTCATGGCGCGGGATTTCAAGAAGAAGGCCGGTTTCCAGAGGACGATTGAGTTGGCCAGGCAGTGGGAGCTGTATCGCCAGGACTACTGCGGTTGCATCTACAGCATGAGAACCGGCCAGTCCTGAAGCCTGAAGCTACCACAAGGTAGCCGTTCCCATTGTACGATAGCTGCTATCTGGTGCCGGTATTCACAACTTCTAGCGCTCCTGCCACACTCCACGCAGTACCCGTCTAGGATGGGCTTCATCATCGCAGAAGACCATGAGCAGTCCCGGGATGTACTGGTGCATATGGTAGAAATCGCCACCCCCGAACATTGCCCGGCGTTCCCCTCTGGGATACCAGTAGAAAGGGACCAGGTCGTTCCACGCAGCGATTTCAACCAGGCGGTCAATATCTCTAACGCCCAGCAGGGCCTGGAAGAAGTGCTTGTGGTTGCTGAAGAGTAAGCTAATGTCGCTGCCCTGTTGGGGTATCGTAAGCCCCTCGCAGGTGATTTCTCCTAGAATGGCGTCGGAATGGGTAATCGTGCCGGACGGGCTGATAGAGGTGCCGGTCCTGTCCCACGCATTATTCAGTTGACTGGCGAATTGTGCGGCCATTTCGTTCTCGGTGGTAAGGTGACTGAGGGCAATGTAGAGATTGGCCAGAAGGGGGAGCGAGGGCATGGACTTCCCCTGCTCTGCCAGGTATGACTGCCCCTCGCTCACATCGAAGTATATAACCCTGCCGCTGGCATCACGGACGTAGTCCGGGTCGACACCCACATTTCTCAGGATAATATCTTCGTCATGGCGGGCATCATAGATGCGGAGTTCGGGGATAACCAGTCCGGTTCGGTCTTCACCTGTCATATCTGCACCTTTCGTCACGATGGCATGTTTACTACCCGAGTCTCGTACTACTCAGGAGGGAACACGCTCCAATATTACCCTACATCGCTGGTGAGAGCAAATATATTGTACTCGTGCGGTACATTAGTGATTCTCCAGTACCGCCGAGGCTGATTGCCACCGGAGAATACCTGTGTGATTAGCTATGGTACTGGCCGCTTCACTTGATCCTTCATACAACGAGTAGTGTCGCCCTTCTGTCTGAACGAGAGTATTCATGACAATCTTGGCTCCACACGGCACCCGTAGTCGTCAGGAGACCTAAGACATGCGTAATGGCACATATCACCAGGTGTTAATGTAGCTAGAAGTTCGTTTTATAATGATTATAAAGATGACAGTTGACATGAGTGAGGACAGATGGTATGGTACTATCTATGGAGACAGCAATGGCTTGCTGGTGTGAGATACGTAACTCTGAGTGAACCATGACAGGACACCGGTACAAAAAGAGGACCAGCTCAGACAGGGACAATTCAGAGCAGACTATTCTGGTTGTAGAAGATGACCAGGCTTTATTGAAGGTGCTGGTAAATAATCTGGGGCGTGCCGGTTTCCACACCGAGGGAGTTGTAAGTGGCAGCGAGGCAATTGAGAGGGTGGCGAAAGACCCGCCGGCACTCCTGCTACTCGACTACCGGCTCCAAGATATGACCGGTGAGCAAGTTATCAAGTCCCTTACCAGGCTGCGGTGTAGGGTACCGTTCATTATCACCACCGGGCAGGGTGATGAACAGATAGCCGTGGCAATGATGAAGCTCGGCGCGAGAGACTACCTGACCAAGGATACCACGTTTCTTGAACGCCTCCCGCGGGAAGTACGGCTGGTAATTGAACAGCTTGCTACCGAGAAAAGACTGGCGGAAGCGGAGGAATCTCTACGAGAGAGCGAGAGGAAATACCGGCAACTGTTTGAATTCAGCTCGGATGCCTTGATTCTCATTGATGTGAGGACAGGCAGAATACTTGACCTGAACAGCGCCGCGCTGAAAATGTATGGGTACAGTCGTGATAAAGCACTGTGGATGAGGGAGACGGATTTCTCAGCAGAACCTCACCAGCCCGGCCTGTCGGCACTTGGCCGGGAGCAGTCCATGAGTGTGCATATGCACAGGAAGAAGGACGGAACCGTCTTCCCTGTGGAGATAACCTCCGGATACTTCGTGTGGGACGGGAGCGAAGTCTGTATAGCGACACTCCGTGACATCACCGAGCGCAGGCACTCCGAGGAATCGTTACGAGAAGCATGGGAGCGATACCGTGCTATCTTTGAGCAGGCCGCGGAATCAATCGTACTGGTAGATGCAGAGACAGGGGTACTGGTGGAGTTCAACCAGAGGGCACATATAAATCTTGGCTACCCTCGTAAGGAATTCAGTAAACTTAAGATTCAGGACTTCGAGTTCTTCGAATCTCCTGGGGAAATCACTGAACATATCAGGAGAATAGCTGAAGAGGGAGCTGATTCCTTTGAAACGAAACACAGGACCAAAGACGGCGATACCCGGAATGTGCACGTGAGTGCCAGGGTAATTTCCGTGGGTGGGAGGCAATTCATCCTGAGCATCTGGCGTGACATTACGGAAGCAAAGCAGGCCGAGGAGGAACTCCGGCGCTCCCGTGAGGAGATGCGTAACCTCTCTGCGCATGCTCGTACCGTGAGAGAAGAGGAGAGAACAAGTATTGCCCGCGAAATTCATGATGAACTGGGGCAGGCACTGACAGCCCTGAAAATGGACCTGGCCTGGTTGGCTAGTGAGTTTCCCGAAGGACAGGAGCAACTTCTGGAGAGAATGGGGGCGATGAACAAGATTATCAATGGGAGTATCCAGACTGTTAAGAAGCTCTCCACTAGGTTAAGGCCGGGTGTCCTCGATGACCTCGGTATTGCCGCCGCGCTGGAGTGGCAGGCCGAGGAGTTTCAGAAGAGGACCGGTATCAGGTGCAGTCTGCGCGTGGAACCCGAAGACGTTGCCATTGACCGCGAGGTCGCTACTGCCGTTTTTCGTGTCTTCCAGGAGGCACTGACCAATATTACCCGTCATGCGAGTGCCTCCAGGGTCAGCACGACCTTCAAGCGAGAAAGTGATGGACTGGTGTTGCGGGTCAGGGACAATGGCGGCGGAATAGACAAGCAACAAATTGAGTCCTCCACTGCATATGGGCTGATAGGGATGCGGGAACGCGCCTATTTTATCGGTGGCGAACTCGAAATCAAGCGGGTGCGAAGCGGAGGCACGGAAGTATTGCTCAGGGCACCGCTGCATGGAAGAGGAGAGCCATGTGACTAAAATACTCATTGCCGATGACCACGGAGTGGTACGTGAAGGGCTGAAGCGTATAATAGCCAAAGCTCCGGACCTGGTTGTGGCTGGCGAGGCAGAAACAGGGGAAGAAACACTGGAAAAAGCCCTGACGCTGGGATGCGACATGGTTCTGCTGGACATCACCATGCCCGGCAGGAATGGCTTTGACGTGATGAGAGAACTGAGATCCCGGAAGCCGGAACTGCGTATCTTGATGCTAAGTATGCACCCGGAAGAGCAGTATGCCGTTCGGGCGTTGCGGGCCGGTGCTTCTGGCTACCTTAACAAGGATAGTGCCCCCCAGGAACTGATGGCTGCTATACAGAAGGTAGCCCTGGGCGGCCGGTACATCAGCTCTTCCCTTGCCGAGACGATTATCCTTAATGTGGGCACTAACGTTGAAGAAAGTCCTCACGAATCTCTGTCTGACCGCGAGTACCAGGTACTCTGTATGATAGGCTCAGGTAAGGCCGTGAAGCAGATTGCCGACGAACTGATGCTGGGTGCAAAGACTATCAGCACCTATCGTCAGCGGATTCTCGAGAAGATGAAGATGTCAGGCAATGCCGAATTGATACGCTACGCGATACTCAATCGGCTGGTGGACTGATGTCGCACTTTAACTGAACCCCGGGCTATGCAGCTCAAGCCAGTTCGCCTTCTGCCTGACCGTATGGAAGTCAGGTTTGTCACATATATTGCCTTTGGTGCCTTGCAAGGCAACTGCCGACATGACAATCATCCTGCAACTGACATAGAAATGGTACTTTGGCGGATACCCGCTAATCCATCCTTGCGATATACTCGGTGTGCGCCTATTACTGCCATTCGAACATGGTGGCTTTGGTAAAGCCCGTATTGCCCGGGAACTGATTATGCTGAGAGGTGTAGTGCCAGCATGCCCGGGAAAACGCCGGGACGGAGGGATGCAGCTTCCTGTATGGGTAGTATGAGCCTGAATAGATATCAGGAAAGAGCATGAGTGTCGATAGCTGCTCTACACGCCTGGTGAAACGGGTATCCGTTGACGGATTAGGTACAATATAGTCTGAAGATGTGACTTGAAAAGTATACACAAGGATAAACCTGCCGTGAAAGGCCCACTTTCTACTGCTGGGAGCAGAATAGAGGTAGCGGTCAAGAAAGTGGTGCAGGATATCGCCGTGCCTGTATCCTACCGTTTCAGAGGGGCAACTACGGTTCGGGAAGACACTGATATTAGCAGAGAGCGCGTGAGTTCGCATGGCACCATCCTGGTTGTTGAAGATGACAAAGTCCTGCTGCGGTTGCTCTGCAAGAAGCTCGAGCATTTCGGGTTCAATGTAAAAGGAGTTTCTTCCGGTACCGAGGCGATTAGCCGGATAACCCTGAGACCACCGGACCTGATGCTGGTGGACTACCACTTGACTGACATGACTGGCGAACAACTCATCAGGACGCTTTACGAGGAGAAGCGGAGCGTACCCTTTATAGTCATCACCGGGCAGGGGGACGAAAGGGTAGCCGTTTCCATGATGAAGCTTGGTGCCCGGGACTACCTGATAAAGAACGTTGCCTTCCTTGACCAGTTGCCGCGCTCTGTGATGCTAATCGCCGACCAACTGGTGGCGGAAAAGAAGCTGGCGGATTTGGAGAGGGCCCTGCGGGAAAGCGAAGCCGCCAGGAGTGGCATGCTGGACGCCCTGCCGGACATGGTCTTTCACATCAGGAAGGATGGGACCTATGTGGGTTTTGCACCTGGAGCAGACGAGAAGCATTCACTACACATGGACATGTTCCTCGGAAAGAAAATCGCCGAGGTTATGCCACCGGATGTGGCCGATGACCACATGTTCCGTATCAAGCAAGCGCTGCTGACCGGAGAGACACAGGTAGCTCAATACCGGATGGCGTTGAATGGTTCGGTGCGGGATTATAAAGCCCGCTTTGCCGCTAGCGGACCGGATGAGGTGCTTGCCATCGTCCGGGATATCACGGGAAACAAAGAGGCTGCGGATATGCAGCGAGAAATGCGCGAATATGAGGAGCTAGATGAGTTGAAGACCAGCATTCTTTCTACGGTATCCCATGAGTTGCGCACACCTCTGGCAATAATAAAGGGATACTCCACCATGCTGGTGGACTATAGTGACAGATTAGGCCAGGAGGAGAAACGGGACTACCTGGGCACGATTGACCGGGCTACGGACCGACTTGCCGACCTTGTTGAACACCTGCTCGATATGTCACGTCTGGATGCAGGACTGCTCAGACTGGATAAGAGGCCAACGAATATCAAACCACTTCTTGAGATGACTGTCGCCGAGGCTACCGTACGGGAGACCAACCACCAGTTGGTGCTCGGGAAACCAGTACCAGATATAGAGCTGCATATTGATGGCCATAGAATCCGTCAGGTGGTTGACAACCTGATTGATAACGCAACGAAGTACTCTCCTCAGGGTAGTACGGTGATAGTGTCTGCCGAGAGACGGCAGATAGGGTCTGCCGAGAGACGGCAGATAGGGTCTGCCGAGAGACGGCAAAAGACCGTCATGATATCTGTTGCTGACCAGGGAATAGGAATCCCGAACGTTCACTTGTCAAAGGTATTTGACAGGATGTACCGTATTGAGCAGAAGATGGCCGAGGACCCGTCCGGTCTGGGTCTTGGGCTGGCTCTCTGCAAGGCCCTGGTTGAAGCCCACAACGGCCAGATATGGGCGGAGAGTACTGTAGGCCGGGGAAGCACATTTTATTTCACAATCCCTGTAGAACTAGATTCGGTGATATCAGATTGTTGAGCCAATGAAAAGACAGGAAGTGTTGACGGCTCTTGTTATCGAGGATGACCCTGACATGAGAGAGTTTATCACCAGAGTGCTTGGGCTTGATGGCTACAGGGTGCTGCAAGCCGAGGACGTGGACACTGGACTCAAGCTGGCTAGAGAAAACCGGGTCTGTTTGATTGTGTTGGACCTGAGGTTGCCCAAGCTGGATGGTTGGCACTTCCTCGAATGGAGAGGGAAAGAGCCGCTGCTATTGGCGATTCCGACTGTTGTTTTTACTGCTTCGGCAGGGGTGACTCAACGGGAGAAAGCCCTGTGTATGGGAGCCACGGAATACCTGGTCAAGCCCCTGAGTGCTGACCAACTGAAATCGAGTATTGACCGGATTATGCAGGGAAGGAGGTGCGGAAACCATGAGCGGTAAAAGGACTTCGATACTGGCAGTCGATGATGATATGCGTATGCTGCGTATGATGCATCGCATACTTGAGCTGGAGGGGTACCGTGTGGTGAATGCCAGTGATGGTGGAAGTGTCTTGGACATCTTTGAAGAGGAAAATCCGGACCTGATATTGCTGGATGTCATGTTACCCGATATAGACGGCTACACGCTCTGCCGCCGTATCAGGGAGTTCTCGCAAACGCCAGTGGTCATGGTTACTGCCAAAGGCGATGAAAGAGAGAAGATACAGGGCTTTGATGCCGGAGCTGATGACTACGTGACCAAGCCCTTCTCCTCACGGGAGCTTAGCGCACGTGTTCGTGCTGTCCTGCGCCGGACAATGCTCTGGGGGGAACGCGACCCTGTTACCTTTCAGTGTGATGACCTTACGGTGGATTTTGCTCGGCGCAGGGTGATGGTAGACAATCAGGAGGCAGACCTGACATCCACGGAATACAGAATATTGTGCTATCTGGCGGGGAATGCCGGACGGGTTGTCACGCCGAACCAGATTCTGGAGCGTGTCTGGGGAGATGAGTATGTCGGGGAGACCCATCTGTTGCAGGTCTATATTGCCAGATTGCGAAAGAAGATAAAGGATGATACCAGGAATCCCCGGTACATACATACCAGATCTGGTATAGGCTACATGATGAGAAAATCTAACTAGCTATGTGGATACGGCGAGACCGGGTACTTGAAGTATTCTAGGGAAGAGTCTTCCATGAACAGGGGAGGCTCTTCTTTGTCCCGGAATGTTCGGGGGTTTTACTATCTCCTGCCAATTCCCATGAACACAATCCCGCATAAGGATGTCACTTGTCGCTTCGCTGCTTAGACAACTGGCACGTGGGCAATCAGTCCCACCCAACTGTTGTCTTTCAAGCGGGAAGTAGTATCTTTTCAGCTATTCGGTTTATACCTTGCGAGGCAACCTGTGGGCCTATCGTCCTGTAAGGTTCTGTTGAGGATTTTCCACTACTTAGTGACTTCGGTGTGAGTTACATTCGTTAGACTGAGAGCATCCGTAACTAATGTTGAATATGCCGCAGGTACGGCATAGGTTGATACCGTGTCAATGAAGCCAAAGGAGTGAATCGGACTATGGATGTGAAGAGAGATAGAACTGACGTTCAGCAGCGGATGGAGGAGTGGTGTCCGGAGCACATTACCACCGGAGTAGCCGCCGAGTTCTGTGGGGTAAGCAAAGTGACTGTGCTGAGGTGGATTCAGCGCGGGTACCTGGTGGCGTTCCGGTTACCTGAAGGTCACTATCGGATACGTCGGGGAGATTTCGCTAATTTCTTGAGGGAGCACAGTATACCTCCCATTCATCAGGGCACAACCAATGCAGCTAAGGAGGGCGATTAACATGTTTGGTGTTGGATAAAGGAACAGCGTACCAATGATGACGCAGAATATCAGACGCTATAAGAAGCGTAGGAGGCACAACTATGAAAGGGTTAATTAGAAAGCTCCACGGTAACAAGGGTTTCACGCTGGTGGAGTTGCTCATAGTCGTTGCAGTTCTCGGCGTGCTGGCAGCCATCATTGTGCCCAGCATGACCGGTGTCGTTGGGCACAGTGAGACCAAGGCGGCCGCCGCTGAGCTGAGCACGGTACAGGCGGCGATGAATACCATGATGGCCAAGGAAGGGCTGAGCACAGTAACAGCCGTTACTACGGCGACGAGTACCATGACGAGTTTTCCCGATGGGACTTATCCCCTTTCGCCAAACTACCTGCAGGCGTCAGCAACCAATGGCACCTATACCTGCACTGCGGCGGGTGTGGTAACGCAGGTGAGTACTGGCTATTAGAGGTACCGTTAGACTCAACCGGAGGCAGCACACATGAGTAAAAAGATATTGGTCATTGAAGATGACCCGGTGGTGGCGAGGTTGATGCAGTATACGCTTACCAAGCATGGTTACGAGGTACAGACCGCGTCCAACGGGCTGGAGGGACTGAGAAAAGCAAGACAGGAAAGGCCGGACCTCATCATACTGGACGTAATGCTACCCGGAATAGACGGCTTCGAGATTTGTCATCGCCTGCGTGATGAGTTCCAGGGTGACAATATACCTATCGTGATGCTTTCCGGGAAAGCTCGAGAAACCGACAGGACAACCGGGCTTGGTGTTGGTGCGGATGATTACCTCGTCAAGCCCGTGTCCCCATCCAAAATGGTCAGTGTGGTAAGTGGATTCCTGGGGGCATGAACCGGAAACAGGGAGTGCCCGGGACTGAGGAGAAGAAGGGTGGCCAAGGGTAAAGCGCAGGCATCAATAGATAGCGTGTCTCAGGAGGCTCTTGCCGAGATGCTGGTCAAAGAGGAGTTGCTCACCGCCGAGCAACTTCAGAAGGCCTTTGATGTGCAGAAAATTAAGGGAGGCATGCTGAGTGATGTTCTGCTGGACGAGGGCCTGGTTACGCCTGAAAACCTGGCAATAATCAACAGCATTCAACTCAATGTACCACTGATTGACCTTAAGAGGCATGCAATTCAGCCGCAGGCTCTGAAACTGGTCCCCGAGGATATGGCCAGAGAGCGTATGCTGATTCCACTGGACGTGGTTGGAGAATCACTGCTGGTGGCTATGGCCAATCCCGGAGATGCAGGCGCCATAGAAGACATCCGGACTCAGGCCAGGATGAACGTTGAGGTATCCCTGGCACTCGCAGAAGACATCCAGCAGGCGATTGACCTCAACTACCGCTCCATGGGAGAGCTGGAGAAACAGGTGGAGGAGTTTGACCCTCCGGCTAAGGAGGCAAATGAGGCGCTCTCAGAGCTTGTCGCCCGGACTCCCGTTGCCAGGAGCCTGGACCTGCTTCTCACCCAGGCAGTACGGGACAGGGCCTCGGATATTCATATTGAACCGCAGGAGAACAGGCTCCGGGTACGCTTCCGTATCGATGGTGTCCTGCATGAAGTTTTCTCACTACCGCTACATGCTCACTCAGCATTGGTGTCCCGCATCAAGATACTGGCTGACCTGAATATCGGGGAGCGAAGGCGTCCGCAGGACGGCCAGTTCTCAATAAAAATCCGGGAGAAGAACGTAGATATTCGTGCCGCAACTATGGAGACCACCCACGGAGAAAGGGTTACGTTGCGGATACTGGACAAGGCGTCCTCTCTCTTCACGTTGTCGGACCTGGGAATGCTGCCTGATGCTCTCAGCAGGTTCCAGACAATGCTGGCAAGCCCCTACGGTATGATTCTTGTAAGTGGCCCCACCGGTTCAGGAAAAACAACAACCCTCTATGCCTCGGTTAGCCAACTCGATCGGAACGAACGCAACATCATGACTATCGAGGACCCTATTGAGTACGGATTCAATGACATCAGCCAGACACAGGTTAATGTTAAGGCAGGGATTACTTTTGACAGTGGCCTGCGCGCAATTTTGCGGCATGACCCGGATATTGTGTTGGTGGGCGAAATACGGGACCAGGATACTGCGGATACGGCGGTTCAAGCCGCTCTGACCGGGCATCTGGTGATGTCTTCAATCCACGCCAATGACACTGTCGGGGCGCTGTTCCGGCTGATGGACCTGGGCGTTATGCCATATCTCGTTGCCTCAACACTGGTAAGCATCGTCGCCCAAAGGATGGTGCGCCGTGTCTGTACCCACTGTGCTGTTCGGAGACCACTTCAGGAGAGTGAGCAGAGAGCCTATATCGAGGAAATGAAGGAAGAACCAACCAATATGCTCACGGGAACAGGGTGCAACCTGTGTGTAAACACCGGCTATCGAGGGCGTACCGGTATTTTCGAGGTGCTGGCGGTAAGTAAAGAAATAAGGGGACTGTTACTTGATGGTGCCAGTGCTGCTGAGATGAGAACACAGGCACTGAAAGAAGGAATGGTAACAATGAGACACGGCGGGATGATAAAGGCTAAGCAGGGTATCACTTCGGTAAGTGAGGTTATGCGCAGTGTCTTCACCATTAGCTGAGACCAGCGTTCGTGCTTCTAACAGGGTACTGAAAAGGGAGAGTCCAGAAGGCAGGCCCCTTCTGAGGGGCACCCCCTCTTCTGAGGGGGCTCCCTCTGGCAGGGGTCTGGGGGTGCCCCCCAGATATAATATTTTCCCCCTTCCGCAGAAGGCTCCTTCCTGGCCAGGAAGGGGGTCAGGGGGATGGTCGAAAGGGTTGTTCATCACCCTGCTCGCGGAGTAGATAATGACATATCAATACGTGGTCTCCACACTGGACAAGAAAGTCCTGCAGGGCCAAATGAACGCCGATTCCGAGGAGATGGCAGAGGCAGCCTTACAACAGTCCGGGTATCGTGTACTCACTCTAAAGGAGGCGCGCCCCGGTATCAGCCTTGAACGGCTCTTGCCTACTCTGTTCGGTGTCAGACCACAGCATGTCATAGATTTATCACAGCAGCTTGCGGACCTTATCGACTCCGGGTTGAACATCCTGGTGGCACTGGGGTTGCTTAAAGGACAGGCAGCGAAACCCGCCCTGGAGAGATTGATTACCGGCCTCATCGAAGAACT
Organism: Dehalococcoidales bacterium; assembly: GCA_016783135.1. Classification (GTDB taxonomy): domain Bacteria; phylum Chloroflexota; class Dehalococcoidia; order Dehalococcoidales; family Fen-1064; genus DUES01. The sequence continues at coordinate 41,526 of JADHXC010000001.1, forward strand.
GCAGGCAGGAAATCCTTTCTCTGAAGCCCTTGGCAAATACCCGGAGGTATTCTCTAACACTTATCGCCAGGTGGTAGCGGTCAGCGAGCAGGCAGGGAACCTTGAGGATGGTCTGCGACAGGTGGCCGCGTACATGGAGAAGCAGATGGCGATAAAGAAGAAGGTGGTGCGGGCTCTGGCATACCCGGTGTTGGTGCTGGTCATGGCTGTCGGAGTGATGGCACTCTTCGTCACGATTGTCCTGCCGCCATTAGCGACCCTGTTTGCCTCGTTTGGTACAGAGTTACCATGGACGACGAAAATCGTTATTGCTATCGCGGATTTCTTTGTGAACCACGGGACATACCTTCTCGGAGGAGTACTGGTGATAGCCGTCCTGTTGGCCGGGTATGCAAGGCTGCCGGCGGGGAGATTGACCGTGGACCGCCTGCTCCTGAGGGTACCGATACTTGGTCCGGTGAATATTGCGCGTAACATTTCCTTCTTCTGTCGGACAACAGGGATGCTTCTACATGCCGGACTGCCGCTGCCGCAGATAATGAGTACTGTCATCCAGAGTTGCGGCAATGAGGTCATCCGTCAGGCGCTGCAGAAGGTCAAAGAGCAGTTGGTCCAGGGGCAGGGTTTGTCCGAGCCATTAGCTGCCAACGCCCTTTTCCCCAGACTCATGGTGGAAATGCTTGGCGTGGGTGAGCAGACGGGCAACATTGATTCCACCCTCGAAACCCTGGCTAACCTCTATGAACAGAAGGCTGACCGGAGAATCGATACGCTGACAGCGATGATAGAACCTGTAATGACAATAGCTATTGGGATGGTCGTGGCCCTCCTTGCACTTTCAATAATAATGCCGATGTACTCCGTATTGGATTCTGTGCAGTAACTGAAAGTTGTGAGTATAAGACAATGACAAAGACTGTGGGACGGTGGCTGCCGAGAGACGGCAGGGAGTGGCTGGCGAAGGCTGGAGCCCGGTTGCAGAGTCAATCCGGAATATCGCTGGTCGAATCAGTAGTCGCCATAGGCATTCTGGGAATTGCCGTCACTACCTTTGTCACTGGTCTATCGACCGGGTCAATTAGTGTACGAGAGATGGAGCAGCAGACCATTACGCAGCGCCTGGCTCGCACTCAGCTCGAGTACGTCAAGAGTTATGCCTTTGAGCCAGGTGCTGCTACATATCCCGTAGTGAGCGCACCGGAGGGCTACACCGTTTCCGTCGATGTCACTGCCGTCACCGGCGGAGATACCAGTATACAGAAGATAACAGTAGTGGTGCAGAGGGAAGGCGAAGACCTGCTAAGCGTTGAGGACTACAAGGTGAACCGATGATGAAACAGGAGCAGGGAATGTCCCTGGTGGAGTTACTGATTACTACTGCCGTGACCGGTATCATTGTCGGTGTCCTGGGCACAGCCATATACCAGACAATCACAGTTTCTGAGTTCGGTAACGACAAGATTACGGCCATGCACGAGCTTCAGAATACGGTCCACTGGGTCGGTATGGATGTTCAGAAGGCACTCACTGCGACCGGTGGTAGTGAGTTGGTGCTGACACTTCCTGACAGCTCTTCAATTACCTATAGCCTGGCGGTTACCGAACTGCACCGGACGGCTGGTGGGTCACAAATGACGCTGGCCCGGAACATCAGCAGCATCTCATTCTCCATTGAAAATCGTATTGTAACCATGGAGATAGCGTCTACACCGACGGGAAGACAGGGTGTGGTTGAGCAGGGAACTTACAGGGTGTATCTACGACCCGCGGAGGGGTAAGCCAGATGAGGATTGAAGATGAGAAAGGACAGGCACTTCCACTTGCCCTGGTTGCCCTGGCAATGGGGGCACTGGTAGTAACCCCTTTCCTGACTCATGTCAGTACCGGTCTTACCGGGTCCCGTATCTATGGCCTGGCGATTATGGGGCAGTATTCCTGTGATGCCGGGGTAGAGCACGCCATGTGGGACCTGACCAATGGTGGTCTGGCTGAACAGTTGCCTGATGTTGGGGACAGTGTTACCTATCAACTCGGCGAGACCATTAATGGCGCTACAACGAGCATCACGGTGGCTGTGGATGAGGTCGGTGGCGAGGTCTTTGGCGGAATCGTTGATGAAATAATTGATACCCTTGAGTTCGACACCTCGAATGGCTTTGAACCGGATATAGTCCATGTATTAGGAGACACGTATGCCATGGCCTATCGCGGTCCGGGAAACGATGGTTTTCTGAAGACGGTTGAGATAGCCACCGATGGTCAGATTACGGACACCGTGATTGATACCCTTGAGTTCGACACCTCGAATGGCTTTGAACCGGATATAGTGCACATCTCCGATAGCACCTATGCAATAGCCTATTGCGGTCCGGGTAACGATGGTTTTCTGAAGACGGTAGGGATAGCTGCTGATGGCCAGATAACGGACACCGTGATTGACACGCTTGAGTTCGACACTTCGAATGGTTATGAACCGGATATAGTCCACATCTCCGGCAGCATCTGTGGGATAGTGTATCGCGGTACGAGGAACGATGGATTTCTGAAGACGGTTGAGATAGCTGCTAATGGTCAAATAACGGACACCGTAGTTGATACCCTTGAGTTCGACACTTCGAATGGTTATGAACCGGATATCGTTTATGTATCGGGAGACACGTATGTCATAGCCTATCGCGGTCCGGGTAACGATGGTTTTCTGAAGACGGTAGGGATAGCTGCTAATGGCCAGATAACGGACACCGTGATTGACACCCTTGAGTACGATACCTCGTATGGTTATGAACCGGATATTGTTTATGTATCGGGAGATACGTATGCCATAGCCTATCACGGTTCGAGCAGCGATGGTTTTCTGAAGACGGTTGAGATAGCTGCTAATGGCCAGATAACGGACACCGTGATTGACACCCTTGAGTATGATACCTCGGATGGATATGAGCCGGACATAGTGCACATCTTCGACAGTTTCTACGTGATAGCCTACCGCGGTACGAATAACGATGGTTTCCTGAAGACGGTGGAGATAGCTGCTGATGGTCAAATCACGGACACCGTGATTGACACCCTTGAGTTCGACACCTCGGATGGATATGAGCCAAATATGGTCCATATATCGGGAGGCACGTGTGCCATAGCCTATCGCGGTCCGGGTAACGATGGTTTTCTGAAGACAGTGAAGATATCCGCCAGTGATACCAGCTTCACTACTTACACCATTGATTCGACCACTGGGGAGAGCACCACCGGGGCAGAGGTCAGGATTGAAGGTGATAGTGATAGTGTTACTGTCCTTTCCTGGGTAATAGAGCGCTAGGACCAGTATTTGATGATGAGAGTCGTTGGGACAGGTAGAGAGGGAAAACAGTGGTAAGAAAACGGCTGTTTGCCATCGTTTTAGCGATATGCCTTATCGCTGTGTATGCATTCTTCGGCATCGATTACCTGGACCAGGAGGCGCAAAAAGAAGTGCTGGCCAGAGGAATATCCGATGCCAGAGAAGCTCTGGCGCTGGTTGCAGAGCTGCCCCAGGATATGGGGGAGAGGCTGGCCGCGGCACAGGCGGGTCTTACCGCGGTGCAGAATGAATTCCCCGCTGAAGTAGACACCACCCTGGTCGTGAGTACCATCCTCAGGCTGGGAAAGGAGTGTGGTGTCAAGGTTCTACCTCTGGCTACTGAAGCCTGGTCAAGTAATGAAGTCGGCGGACATGAATACCCCGTTTTCCGTGTCGAGATAGATGTGGAAGGGGAGTTCTTAGACACAATGGACTTCTTTTCAATGCTGGAGAGCACGGAGTTTAAGACACTCATATTGGGGAACCTGAATATCTCTTCGGATGGTGGACCGTTAGGAGAAAGGGGTCTGGACGGGGAAACTTCGTTGATGACGGCCAATCTGGAACTGGCTGTCTATGCCCGACCCGAGACCTGTGACTAGGAGCGTGCTACCAGGATGCGAGTAACGTTAAGTATCAGTGCAACCTGTATCAGGCTCATGACTGTAAAAGGGCAGCGGGTGCATAAGTGGGGCAGTGCTCCTCTGGAGCCGGGTTTGGTCAAGGAGGGCCGGATACAGGACACCGGGGCAGTTGCCGGCGTCATCAAGCGCCTCTTCAGTGAAGTGAAGGCCTCCAGGCGACAGGCTATAGTCACTGTGACCGGTCTGCCATTTATCCATCGCCTTCTGAGTTTGCCGGAGCTAAAGCCATCTCTCATGGGGGAAGCCGTCCTGCGAGAGGTGAGAAGAGAAATCTCTCTGCCCCTTCAAGAACTTTATCTTACCTGGCAGATTGTAGCCAGAAGGGAGAGTGAGCAGGACTTCTTTGTGCTGGGTCTGGCCCGCGAGCCGGTAGACGCCGTCATCAGGACATTATCGCAGGCGGGTATTAAACGGTGTGTTCTGGACTTGAAACCGCTGGCCCTGGCGAGGGCGGCCCATCGAGGGAATGTGGCAATAGTGTCCCTGGGACCTGATTCCTTCGACATTGTCCTGGTTGCCAATGGTGTCCCGGTAGTCATGCACTCGATAACACCGCGAGGGGAAGGTGCCACGATTGAGGACAATATACGGCGTATCGCGGATGAGCTATCCAGGACAGTTCGCTTTCACGATAACCTGCATCCGGGAAGTGCCATAGGTCCGGACACACCGCTACTCCTGACCGGGGAGCTTTCGACCGGTGTCGCTGTCGGTGAGCTTCTCCAGGCTGAGACAGGGTACCTGGTAGAACCGCTGGCATCCCCCTTGCAGTTTCCTCCGGACCTGCCGGTGGCAGAGTACGTTTCCAACATGGGCCTTGCCTTAAAGGGATTGCTGCCGAAGGCGGTCTCAAGGGACGGCAAAACCGGTTATCACGATATAGATATAGACATCCTCTCGGCGAGGAGACAGGTAGAGACAAACCCACTGCGGTTGAGGCAGTTGGTCTTTCTGCTGGCAATAGCGGCAGGTATCGGTCTTCTGTATCCCGGGTACCAGGCCTGGAGCCAGGCAGACACCGGGGTGGTACGACTGGAGACGGAACTGGAGGGGGCCAGGCAGGAGCTTCATCATACTATGCTGGCCAGGGCTGAAATGCTGGAACTCGAAGACGCCATTAATGTACTTGTAGACCGTAAGAATGTCCTGATACAGGAGCAAGAGGACATCCTCACGGCAGGCGGGAGTGTTACCGATACCCTGAGAATCATTACAGGAGCCATGCCGGCCGGGGTGGGCATAGAGTCTATTGCGGTGGATTCGGACCGCGTGGTGGTCAGTGGTGTGGCCGATACTCCTGCATCGGTCGTGGAGTACGCCAGGGCCTTGGAGCGTACCACCGCATTCATCATGGTACGTATCGTTGAGATTGGTGAAGTATTTGACGAAGAGGAAACCGGACCTGTCAGCACGTTCTTCATCATTGCTGTTACGAGGTAGGAGTAAGGGAATGACAGAGTTACCGTGGTCACAGATTCCAACATTCGGAGCCACAGAACGAAGGATACCGGGCGGATATTGCCATCACACCCATGAGTGTGTGGCCATGCCGGGAGTAACCAGGGAGGGACAACCATGAAAGTAAGAGATAAACTGACTGCCGGGTTCCTGGCTATCATTGTACTGATGTGGGTCTCTGTCCTGTTTGCGTCACAGACATACAGGTCTATCCACAACGAATTTGAAGCACTGCAGGAGGATATCATCCCCGGTGCACTGGTAATGGCTGAAATGTCGGAGAAGATTGAAGCAGTCAGAGCGTGGTCCTTTGCCCATATGATAGTAGGTAATGCCGAAAGAAGAGGCAAAACAGTAGAAGAATGGCTGCAGGAAAATATGCAATCACTTGAAACTCTGGCAAAGGAACACACAGAACAATCATTTGTACTCATTCCTGATGAAGCAAAAACCGTCCAGGAAATGGAAGATAGAATGAAACAAATCAATCCCATAATCATGAGACTCGTTGATATGAAAGACCAGGGTGCAGAGCTTGACGAATTAGAAACAGAAAGAAATAAAACCCTGTCCCCAATACTGGCGCCTCTGCAAACACAAATTGCAGAGCACAAGGCAGAGTATATGGCGGAACTGGTGAAATCAGCAGAAGCAGTCCGTGAAGCATATACCACCGGCATGGTGGTGCTTTTCATAGCTGTCGGTGTGACTGGCCTTATGGCTGTCGTTATCGCATTGCTGGTGACCAGGTCGATAACGAACCCGCTTCATGCCCTGCACAGGGGGACAGAGGTTATAGGAGAGGGCAATCTCTATTACAAAGTAGGTACAAAAGCAAAGGACGAGATAGGCCAGCTCTCCAGGGCGTTTGACCGGATGACCGAGGGGCTAAGAGATAACACGGTAACCATACACGACCTCAACAAGGAAATCGCCGAGCGCAGGCGAGCGGAGGAGAAGCTGCAAAGGAGCGAGGAACATTATCGTACCGCTGTCCAAACTGCCCTTGATGGTTACTGGGTCAATGACCTGGAAGGGCTATTTCTCGATGTGAACGACTCATACTGTCAGATAATAGGGTATTCCCGTGAAGAACTGCTTGGCGGGATGTCCATATCTGACATAGAAGCAGCCGAGGAGCCTGAAGTAACCGCCGGACATATAAGGCATATATTTGAGTATGGATACGACCGTTTCGAAACGCGCCACAGACGAAAGGATGGCAAGGTCATCGATATTGAAATCAGCGCAACCCATTCCGCTGAAGGCGAAGGGCGGCTGGTTGTGTTCATTCGTGATATCACCGAGCGCAAGCGGGCGGAGGTGGCGCTGAAGGAAAGCCGGCGCCGGTTCGCAGACCTGGTGAATCTCCTGCCGGTTAGTGTCTGGGAGACCGATCTCGAAGGGAACTTCACTTTCGTCAACCGGCGGGGGCTAGAGTGGGCCGGTGTCTCCACGACGGAGGAGCCAGGACGAATAGAGGCAGCATTAGCCTTCATACCTGAGGACCATGAGCGGGTACGGACAAATATCCAGAGAGTGTTGAACGGCGAAGACCTCGAAGTCGTGGAGTACACACAACTCAGAATGGACGGCAGCACTTTCCCGGTACAGGTAATTGCTGCCCCCATTATCAAGGAAGGGAAACCTGCAGGCTTGAGAGGGGTCACTATAGACATCACTGAGCGCAAGCGGGCGGAGGTGGCGCTGAAGGAAAACCGGCGCCGGTTCGCAGACCTGGTGAATCTCCTGCCGGTGAGTGTCTGGGAGACCGATCTCGAAGGGAACTTCACTTTCGTCAACCGGCGGGGGCTAGAGTGGGCCGGTGTCTCCGCGACGGAGGATCTGAGCACGGTATCGCCCGTGAAGGCGGGTGAGGTGGCCATACCAGACGACCGGGAGAGGCAGCAGGCCAACTCGCGAAAGATATTCGAGGGCGAGGACATTGGAGGGGTGGAGTACACGAATCTGAGGGCTGACGGGAGCACATATCCCGTGCAGGTGTATGCTGTCCCCGTAATCCAGGACGGAGAGCTCGTGGGACTGAGGGGCGTAACGATAGACATCACCGAGCGTAAGCGTGCTGAGGAAGAACTGCGCCGGTCAGAAGAGAGTCTCCGGACTTACCTGGAGGCTGCGCCCGATGCGATCTATATCAACGACCTGAATGGTGTGTTCCTGTATGGCAACAAGAAAGCCGAGCAAATCACCGGGTACTCCAGGGAAGAGTTGCTCGGGAAGAGCTTCCTCGACCTTAACCTCCTTCCCTCTCAGTATCTCGAAAAGGCCGCTGAATTGCTGGCACATAACGAGGCGGGGAAACCGACTGGTCCGGACGAGTTTGAGTTGACCGGAAAGGACGGCTGCCGTGTGTGGGTGGAGATAAGCACTACTACAATCAGCCAGGGAGAGAACACGGTGGTCCTCGGTTTTGTACACGACATCACCGGGCGCAAGCGGGCTGAGGAAAAGCTACAGACGAGAGAGCAGTACTTCCGCTCTCTAATAGAGAACGCGTCTGACGTCTTCATGGGCGTGAAGGCCGATGGGACGTTAGACTACATCAGCCCGTCCTACGAACGAGTAATGGGCTATGGCATACGAGAACGAGTTGGCGTGGGCATGTTTGAGAATCTCCATCCGGACGACATCACGGATGTCGTCGAGGGATGGGAGAGATTGCTGGAGACACCCGGCAGCACCAGTGCCATGCAGATACGCGCCAGGCACGAGGATGGCTCATGGCGGCACTTGGAAGGGACCGGCAAGAATCTCCTGGATGACCCGGCAGTAGAAGGCGTCATCGTGACTATCCGTGACGTCACCGAGCGCAACCGTGTGCAGGAACAACTACTGAGGCTGTCATCTGTTGTTGACTCCGCGACTGAAGCCATAGCTATTACTGATATGGAGGGAAGAATCACTGACTGTAACCTGGCCTGGGTAGAGATGACCGGCTATGAGAAGGAGGAGACAATCGGCAAAACGACCGTAGAGCTATGCATGGCAGAAGAGGACCTTCCCAGAATGCTGGAGGCAATAGCTATGTTGGTATCCGGTAAGCCTGTGCCGACTTCTGACTACACGACTAGATGTAAAGATGGTACCAGACTCACTACCAGCGTGAATCTCTCCCTTCTGAAGAACCGCCAGGGTGAACTATACGGAATGGCTGCAATAATCAGAGACGTTACCGAGCAGAGGCAGGTAGAGGTGGCGTACAGGCAGGTGGCGGAGAAATACCGCACCATACTGGAAGAGATGGAAGACTCCTATTTTGAAGTGGACCTTGAGGGCAATTTTACCTTCGTTAATGATGCACATAGTCGCATCCTCGGCTACTCCAGGGAAGAAACGATTGGAATGAACTCTAGAACCGTCACGTTTGAAGAGGATTCTGAGTACGTGCTCAATGCGTATAGCCAGGCTTACCTAACAGGTAATCCAGTCAGGAACTTGTCCTTCAGAATGGTAGGAAAAAGTGGGGAAATAGGATGGACTGAAGTCTCGGCTGTTCCTCTGTGGAACCAGCAGGGGGAAGTTACTGGATTTAGAGGCATTGGCCGTAATGTTAGCGACCGGCGAAGAACCGAAGAGGAGCTGGCCCGGAAAGCCGAAGAACTCGAAGCGGCAAGCCAGGCGAAATCTGAGTTCCTGGCCAGCATGTCCCACGAGCTACGGACCCCACTGAACGCCGTTATCGGCTTCTCCGAATTGCTGATTGATGGTATTCCCGGTGAGGTTAATGAGGAACAGAAGGAATGCCTGGAGGATATCCTGACCAGCGGCAGGCACCTGCTGACTCTCATCAGCGACGTACTTGATATCTCGAAGGTGGAAGCAGGGAAGATGGAACTAAGACCGCAGAATCTGGACCTGTCCGATGTGATTGACGAGGTAGTGCAGACCATAAAACCCATGGCCGATGAGAGTAAGCACAAGGTTGTGTTCAGCGTCCCGGATGACCTGCCGGAAGCCTATGCTGATGCTGGAAAGGTAAAGCAGGTGCTCCTCAACTTCCTCAGCAATGCGGTCAAGTTCACCCCGGCGGGTGGCAGGATTACCGTTGAAGCCACCACCACGGACGGCTACTGCCAGGTCAGCGTGATTGACACCGGCATCGGCATCAAGGAGGAAGACCTGGAACGGGTCTTCGAGGTATTCGTGCAGGGAGAGGCCCTGCCTGATAGCACCAGGAAGGGGACCGGCCTCGGGCTGGCACTCGCTAAACAATTTGTCGAACTCATGGAAGGCAGGATATGGGTGGAGAGTGAGTACGGCAAAGGGAGCAGGTTCAGCTTTACGATACCCCGGGCAACCGATGGTGAACTCCGTCCGGGAGCAGCCGAAGAAGCAGAGGAAAAGCCTTCGGTGGTAGCGGGGTCATCTACCTTGCCACACCAGAAAGAGGTCCTCGTGGTCGATGATGACCGTAAAGCAAGGAGTATTCTACGGGCTTGGCTTGAACAGGAGGGCTATGTTGTCTTTGAGGCAACGAATGCTGAAGGCGGGATTAAGGGGGCGAAGGAACTCCACCCGGCGGTAATAGTCCTTGACATAATGATGCCCGGAAAAGATGGTTGGCAGGTACTCCGGGAACTCAAGTCCATACCGGAGACAAGAGACATACCGGTGGTGATAACGTCTATGCTTTCCGAGGAAGAGTTGGGCTTCAGTCTGGGAGCTGCTGACTACTTCACTAAACCCGTTGATAAGGAGAGGTTCCTGAGAAAAGTGGCGGAGCTGGGTGTCACTGTGGATACGACAATCCTAGTGGTAGATGACAACCCGGCGGATGCTCACCTCGTGGCGTCAATGCTGAAAAGCGACCACATCGGTGCCCTCTGCGCCTACAGCGGTGCTGACGGGGTGAGAATGGCGAACGAGACAAAACCGGACCTCATAGTACTTGACCTCATGATGCCGGACATGAACGGTTTTGAGGTTGTGGATGAGTTACGCGGACAGGAGAGTACCAGTGGCATCCCGATATTCATTCTCACTGCCAAAGACCTGGTGGACGAGGATTTGGAAGCACTGCGACAAAAGACTACCGCCGTGATAAGAAAGTCGGGCTTTACGCGGGAGAGCTTCCTGTCGGATGTGAAGAAAGTGCTGGGCATTGACGATGAACAAGGGTAGTCCAACACAGGAGGGTAAGAATAAACAATGGCTGAGAAGATACTGATTGTGGAAGACAATGCAAGGAACATGAGGCTGTTTAGCATGATACTAAAGGCGGCCGGCTATATTCCGCTGGAAGCGACTGATGGTACCGAAGCACTGGTCAAAGCGGTGCAGGAACATCCGGACCTCATTCTGATGGATGTGCAGCTACCCGGATTGAGCGGCCTGGAAGTAACGGCAAGACTGCGGCAAATGCCGGGATTCGAACGTGTTCCCATTATCGCCATATCTGCCTATGCGATGAAAGGAGACCAGGAGAGAATCATCGAAGCCGGGTGTGATACATACCTGTCCAAGCCGATAAACACCCGCGAGTTGTCTGCGGTGGTGGCTACTGTAATGTCAGAAAAGAGACAGAAGTATCCGGAGAATCTATCTGTGTGACATGCCAGATGTCATCGCTCCTTGTAGGACGAGCACTGATGACATAATCAGACCGTACCTGACATAAGAATAAGGCATAGACTGACATACGTGGACCAATCAGCGTGATAGCATCGTGGAGAAATAGTCTGGCGAGGAGACCGCCTTGGATGAAGGAGGTAGCAAAGTGCAGACGTGGAAACTGAAGGGCTGTCCGCGTTGTGGCGGTGATGTCTTTACTTCATATGATTCCAATGGTGGTTACGAGCAATGTCTCCAGTGCGCCTGGCAGCATGAACTGACATTCAATGGAATGCCTGGCGACAGGGGAACAGTGGGGAAAATTACCACTCATACCAGAGGGCCATACCGAATAAGGCGTGCGCCGGTAAAAGTAGGGAAGGACTGATACTATTACAGATGAGGTGCAGCAGACAAGACCTCATCTGACCATCATCTGGTCGGTAACCGGGCGATATGTCCCCGTCTTCGATGCTGAATCAGGGGAATGGAGCGGGAGACGAGGCTCGAACTCGCGACCCTCTGCTTGGGAAGCAGATGCTCTACCACTGAGCTACTCCCGCTCAATTAATATCTATTCTAGCCCAGAATACAGTGCCTGTAAAGTAGATGTACTCGTTCGGTACTGTCAAGGGTTTGCCGGTAACCCCTGCAGATAGTCTCGTGTGACCTGCGGGCTGGTTGTGGTATAATATCCTGAAAATGAAGAAACTGCTCTCTGGAAATGAAGCCCTTGCCTGGGGAGCTTACCATGCCGGTGCCCGAGTAGCCACTGCTTATCCGGGAACCCCCAGCACTGAAATACTTGAGACCATTGCCCGCTTTGATGATATTTACGCCGAGTGGTCAACCAATGAGAAGGTTGCTATGGAAGTGGCCCTCGGAGCGTGCTACGCCGGTGTCCGTTCGGTAGTATCCATGAAGCACGTCGGCCTTAACGTAGCTGCCGACCCCTTCATGGCAGCTTCCATTACCGGGGTCAGTGGCGGGCTGGTTCTCATTTGCGCCGATGACCCGGGGACGCACAGTTCCCAGAGTGAGCAGGACAACCGCCACTACGCCAGGCTGGCCAAGGTGCCTGTGCTCGAACCGAGCGATAGCCAGGAAGCCTATGACATGATGGCCATCGCTTTCGATATCAGCGAGCAGTTCGATACCCTTGTAATGGTACGTACCACCACCCGCATTTCTCACTCCAAGTCCGTGGTAGACATTAACCGGAGTCGACCGGCACCGACAGGCGAGGTGGATTTTCTGCGCAATGTCTCCAAGTACGTAATGCTGCCGGTCAACGCTCGCTTCCGTCATCCGCTGGTCGAGGAGCGTATGGTCAAGCTGGCCGGGTTTGCCGAGACTTCTCCCCTGAACCGGGTAGAGCCAGGTGAAAGCAACCTCGGTGTTATCACCAGCGGGGTCGCCTACCAGTATGCCCGCGAGGTCTTCCCTGACGCCTCCTTTCTCAAGCTAGGCATAACGCATCCCTTGCCCGGGGAGCTGATACGCCGCTTTGCTGCGCAGGTAGACCGGCTAATTGTTATCGAAGAGCTTGACCCGTTCCTGGAGGAGAATATCCGCTCAATGGGTGTGGAAGTCCGTGGAAAGGACTTCATCCCGTTGGTGGGAGAGTTGAGTTCGGACGTAGTTGCCGGGGGTGCCGTCAGTGCCGGGATTCTTACTGAAGCTCCCGTACTGTCCGAGATAAAGGCGGTCGCCGACCTTCCGAAAAGGCCTCCGCTTCTCTGCCCCGGCTGCCCGCATACCGGCATGTTTTTCGTACTCGCCAGCATGGGGCAGCGGCTGAAGCCGCCCGGTTCGGGGGACAAGCCTGCGAAGAAGTCCAACCTGATTATCACCGGCGACATCGGATGCTACACGCTGGCGACCTACCCACCGCTTAATGCTATGGATACCACGGCCTGCATGGGTGCCAGCATCGGGCAGGCACTGGGCATGGAGAAGGCCGGAATAGATACCAACGTAGTAGCCGTCATTGGCGACTCCACCTTCCTGCATTCCGGTATTACGCCGCTGGTGGACGCCGTCTATAACGAAGGTAAGATAACCGTGGTTATCCTGGACAACGGGACCACGGCGATGACGGGGCACCAGGAACATCCTGGTACCGGCGTTTCCGCGCAGGGTAATAAGACTACTAAAGTGGAACTGGAGAATGTTGTGCGTGGCGTGGGCGTCAGTGATGTTCGGGTGGTCGATGCCTTTGACATGAAGGAGCTGCGTGCCGCAGCCAGGAGTGTCCTGGCCAGTCCGGAGCTTGCCGTCATTATCGTGCGTGGTGCCTGCGCTGTGGGGGTGCCGCGGCGCGGTGAACCCAGGGTGGTCGATGCCGAGAAATGCAATCGCTGTGATGTGTGTCTTCTTATTGGCTGTCCGGCCATCCAGACCGTAGACGACAAGGTATACATTGATGCCACCCTGTGTGTTGGCGATATATGCACTATCTGCCAGCAGGTATGCCCACAGAAGGCAATAGCCCCGCGGACGGGGAAGGCCCCGCAGACCGAAAGCACGCTTGAGGAAATGGAGTGAGCAAGCTGGACCTGTTTGTGACCGGGGTTGGTGGCCAGGGGAATATCCTGGCGAGTGACATTATCAGTGAGACGGCACTGGCCGCCGGGTACGATGTCAAGAAGACGGATACGCTGGGCATGGCACAGCGGAACGGCAGCGTTATCAGTCACGTACGTATCGCCCGTCGGGTGTATTCGCCCCTGATTAAGCAAGGAGAGGTTGATATCCTGCTCGCGTTTGAGAAGCTGGAAGCTGCCAGATGGTGCAACTACCTCCGACCCGGCGCCGTGGCCATCATCAACAACCACATACTCCCGCCGCTTGCCGTCAACCTGGGGGTCGAAGAATACCCTGATGATAAGAATATCCACGACATCCTGAGCCAGCGCACCGACCAGGTCTACTTCGTGGAAGGGACCACTCGTGTCACTGCGCTGGGTAACGCCAGGACTCTCAATATCTTTATGCTCGGCTGCTTCTCGCACTTCGCCCCTTTCGAGGTGAATGTCTGGAAGGAGAGTCTCTCCCAACGCTTGCCATCACAACTGCTCCAGCTAAACCTCGATGCCTTCGAGCTGGGCAGAAAGGAAATCCATGATGTTCATGTCTGAGAATATTCGCCAGAGCATGGCCGAGGGTTCGTGGATTCGGCGGATGTTCGAGGAAGGGGCCATTCTCAGGGAGCGTCATGGCGCGGAGAATGTCTTTGACCTCTCCATCGGCAACCCGGTGGTGGAACCGCCTCCCGAACTTCACCGCCAACTCCTTCAGTTGGCGCAAAACCCTGTGCCGGGGATGCATCGTTACATGCCCAATGCCGGCTACCCGGAGACCAGGGCGGCGGTGGCGGGGCAGTTTTCCCTGGAGACGGGGGTCAGGTTTGGTGCTGACGATATCATTATGAGCTGTGGAGCTGCCGGGGGCTGCAATGTCTTTCTCCGTACTGTACTCAATCCCGGCGACGAAGTGATAGTGTTCAGCCCCTATTTTCTGGAATACCTCAACTACATCGCGAACTTCAGCGGGGTACCCAGGATTCTGCCTACTGATGAGCAGTTCCTGCCCAGGCTTGATGCCCTCGAAGAGGCGGTGGGACCGAGGACGAAGGCCATAATCATCAACTCCCCCAATAACCCTGCGGGAGTCGTTTACGGCGAGGACATCCTGAGGGGTATTAGTGAGATTATCCGCAGGAAAGAGGCCGAGTTCGACACAGCAATCTACATCCTGAGTGACGAGGCCTATCGGAAGCTGGTCTACGACGGCATCCAGTTCCCGTTTCCGCTCCAGTATCACCCGAATACTATCAGCGTGACATCCCACTCCAAGGACCTGGCATTACCCGGAGAGCGCGTCGGCTACATCGCCGTGCATCCTGACTGCGCCCATCGTGACGACCTTATCAACGGGATGGTCTTCTGCACGAGGACGCTGGGGTTTGTCAATGCCCCGGCCTTGGTACAGCACCTGCTTCCCCATCTTCAAGGGGTGACCGTCTCTGTCGCGGACTATCAGCGGAAGCGTGATTTCCTCTATGGGCACCTGGTTGAGATGGGTTACTCCATGACCAAGCCGCAGGGGGCCTTCTACCTGTTCCCCGAGACCCCGGTGGAAGATGACGTTGCTTTCGTGAAAGAACTTCAAGAACTGATGGTGCTTACGGTGCCGGGCAGAGGTTTCGGCGGGCCGGGTCACATCCGGATATCCTACTGTGTTGATGACTGGACGCTGGAAGGCTCGCTGGACGGCTTTCGCAAGGTTGCCCGGAAACACGGCCTGTGCTAGCACTTAGCAGGATGATGAAAAAGGAGATTCCAAAGGGGCGAAGCCCTTTTGACGGGGGTCTGGGGGTGTCCCCCAGATACAATCTTCCCCCCCTTCCGCAGAAGGCTCCTTCCTGGCTAGGAAGGGGGTCAGGGGGATGGTCGAAAGGGTTTTTCATCACCCTGCTAGAGGAGAATCGAGTGTGCCTACACCGGGTAGAGATACATCAGACAGCGTTGCTGAGCTAAAGCGTCTTGAGCAGGGTGAACCGATTGCCTCCTTCCTGGGCATGAGGCTGGTGGAACTGACACCGGGCTACTCACGAGTTACCATGAAGCTCAAACAGGAGTATCAGAATTTCAATGGCTTCGTTTTCGGCGGTGTTATTAGCGCGATTGCCGACCAGGCGTTTGCCTACGCCTCCAACAGTCTGGCCTATCCCAGTGTAGCTACTCAGTTCAACATCCATTATATCAACGGAGCCGGGGCCGACGATGAGCTCACCGCCGAGTGTCGGGTGGTGCGCAGCGGACGCCGGGTTGGCGTTTCCCAGATGACGGTGACCAACCAGGATGGTAAGCTGATTGCCACTGCTACCGGCACGACTATTCCGGTCAACCGCAAGTGAAACCGGCGATAGCTCTGGTTCTCTACTGATTTGCTTTGACAGTTCTCTCTGCTTATGGTAGACTACGTCCTTGTCTGTAAGATTGCAGTATAAGAGGATAGAGAATAACAGTGTTCGCCACGGTGAATACATCAGGGAGTCGTAAATTCGTCTTTACCGGGCGCACCCGGGTGCGCTTGGGGGGGATTGACTGTACCTAGCAGATACAAAGGTTTGCTCTGGTAGTAGATAGATAGTACCTCCCGGGTGGGAGGTACTCTTTTTTAGTGGTGGATATAGCTTGTTGACGGGGAGTGAAGAGGCTGAAGATGGAGACGCGGGATAGGTATGACACTATTCCCAAGTTGATAGCCCACAACTATGACCAGTGGGCCAAGCAGACGGCGATGTGCATGAAGAAGTTCGGCGTCTGGGAACGGTATAGCTGGCGGCGGTATTACGAAAACGTCAAGTATTTCTCTCTTGGCCTGATAAGCCTCGGACTGGAGCGGGGAGACGTCGTATGTATCATTGGTGACAACGAGCCGGAATGGTTCTGGGGAGAGTTCGCCACCCAGGCGGCCGGAGGAATCGTCACCGGTGTTTTTGTTGATTCCGTGCCTTCGGAAGTGAAGTACATCGCTGAACACTCCGGTGCCAGATTTGCCATCGTGAATGACCAGGAGCAGACCGATAAGTTCCTGGAAATCAAGGATGAACTGCCTAATCTCCAGAAGGTCATCTACTGGGACCCCAAAGGACTGAAGAATTACGACGACCCCATCCTGATAGGTTTCACCGAGGTGCTCAGGTTGGGCAGGGAGTACGAGGAAACTCACACCGGACTGTTTGAGGAGAACGTTGAGAAGGGCGACGGGCGTGATATCGCCTTCATCTACTATACTTCGGGGACTACGGGGCTGCCCAAAGGTGCCAGGATGTCCCACCGTGCCCTGATAAGCACCGCCGCCGGGTTCATTAGCCGCTATCCGGTAGACAAGTATGATGACCTGGTCTCTAACTTCCCGGCTGCATGGGTAGGCGACAGCTACTTCGCTACCATTCCGCACCTGCTAACCGGTGCACGGCTCAACTTCCCCGAGGAGCCTGATACTATCACCGAAGATACCCGTGAGACCGGGCCCGACTTTGTGATATACGGGCCTCGCCAGTGGGAGGGCCTGGTCAGCGAAATCCAGGTGAAGATGATTGACGCCCACCCCCTGAAACGATTCTGTTACAGGCTGTTCCTGCCGGTTGGGCACAAGATAGCCGACCTCAGCTTTCAGAACAGGAAACCTAACCTTTTCTGGAAAGTCCTCTACAAGATTGCCTATTTCCTGCTGTTTCGGCCATTGAAGGATAAACTGGGTCTCAGCAGAGTCAGGTTCGCCGTTACCGGTAGCTCCGTACTTAGCCTGGATACCTTCCGTTTAATCCACGCTATCGGTATAGAGTTGAGACAGAACTATGCCAGTACCGAGGCAGGCCTTATCTCCAGTCACGGGAAGAGTGAAATTGACTTCGAGAGCGTCGGCCGTCCGGCGCTTGATACTGAAGTCCGGGTTATGGATGATGGTGAGTTGCTGGTACGCAGCGAGTCCATGTTCGACGGATATCACCAGGACCCGGAGAAAACGAATGCGGTACTGATTGACGGCTGGTGCCACACCGGGGACGCCGTCAACATCAATGATAAGGGACACCTGATATTCATGGACCGCCTGGACCACATGGGCGAGCTTAGCTCCGGGGCCAAGTATGCCCCACAGTATATCGAGGGCAGACTGAGATTCAGTCCATATATCAAGGATGCCATGGTCATTGGTGATAAGTATAAGGACTACGTTTCTGCCATTGTAAACATGGACTTCGCCATGGTGGGCAAATGGGCGGAGCGGAATCGGCTGGCCTATACCACTTTTGTTGACCTTTCCCAGCGAGATGAGGTTGCCGACCTGATACGGACAGACCTCATCCGCGTCAATAGCTACCTGCCGGAGGCGTCCAGGGTGAGAAGATTTGTCCTGATGCACAAGGAGTTTGACGCCGACGAGGCGGAGCTTACGCGTACGCGCAAGCTCCGCAGGGAGTTCATGGAGGAACGGTACCGGGAGCTGATTAACACACTCTACGGAGATGGTCAGGAAGTGACAATAGAGGCACCGGTAACCTACCGTGACGGCAGGCGGGGTGTTGTGACCACCAGTATCAAGGTGAGAGATATCTCGGAAGGACAGAACGGTAATGGCTGAGTTGCTCCAGTTTACTATAACCGGTTTGACCGTGGGCATGGTCTATGCTCTGATTGCCCTCGGCTTTGTCCTCGTCTGGAAATCAAGTGGGGTAGCCAACCTGGCGCTGGGGCAACTGGTGCTGCTCTCCTCATGGTTCACCTACGGGATGCTGGTCCAGGCTGGTCTTCCTATCTGGGTCGGCTTCATAATAGTGATTATCTTTGCTGTACTACTCGGCTGGCTGATTGAGCGCTTCATCCTGCGTCCGTTGATTGCCCAGCCGATACTTTCCCTGATAACCATTACCCTTGGTTTAGCGTACTTCATCGAAGGCCTGGTGGTCTTTGTCTGGCCAGCCAGTGTGGCAGCCTTACCACGACTGTTCCCCGTGGAGCCGTTCCGCATTGGTCCGGCGGTGGTCTCCCAGCAATATCTCTGGGCAGCCATTATCTCCCTGGCCCTGTTCGGCCTGCTGTCCCTGTTCTTCCGCTATCACAGGATGGGCATTGCCATGAGGGCAACCGCCGACGACCAGCGGGCGGTGCAGGCCTGCGGTATTCCCGTGACCAGGATTTTCAGCCGGTCATGGATGTTCGCCTGTGTTCTCGCGGCAGTGGGTGGTGTCCTCATGTCCAGCATCGGGGGCATAACCTTTGGCCTGGTGGGGACCGGTCTCAAGGCGTTCTCGGTGGTTATTCTTGGCGGGCTTGATTCGTTTCTCGGGGCAATGATTGCCGGCCCGATTATCGGCCTGGCGGAAAACCTTGGTGAAGGCTACCTGACACCATTGACCTGGCCCGGAGTCAGGGAGGTTATCCCGTTTATCATCATTATTATCGTTATGTTTGTAAAGCCCTACGGTCTGTTCGGTGAGGAACGCATAGAAAGGATATAGCAGCTTTGGACCTGCCAGCCGGTACGCGTAACTACTCGTACGCCCAGGATATGGCGATCTTCCGGACGAAAACGCACTGGACACTGCTGATTGGCTTGCTGGTTGTCCTGTGTACAGCCCCGCTGTGGTGGGGTAACTGGCTGAGTGTCGCTAATCTCATCGGTATTACCATCATTGCCGCTACCGGCCTGAACATCCTGACCGGGTACTGCGGGCAGCTATCAATCGGTCATGCCGGGTTCATGGCTGTGGGCGCATACACATCGGCGATTCTCACTGAACGTCTGGGGCTTCCATTCCCGGTCGGCCTTATATCGGCCGGTGTAGCTGCCGGCCTGGTTGGTATGTTTTTCGGAATGCCATCGCTCAGGGTCAAGGGCTTCTACCTTGCCATCGCCACTATTGCTGCTCAATTCATCATCGTCTGGGTGATAAAACAATGGACGGACGTAACCGGCGGCCATATGGGTATGAGTGTTTCGGCACCGGCGCTGGGAGGACTGGTACTGAAAAGCAATGCCAGCCAGTTCTATCTTATTGGTGGCATCGCTGTATTGAGCATCTTCTTCGCCAAGAACCTGGCAAGGACCAGGGTAGGCAGGGCCTTTGTTGCTATCCGTGACAATGACTTGGCTGCCGAAGTGATGGGGATAAACCTTTTCCGCTACAAGCTGATTGCCTTCTTCATCGGCTGCTTCTTTGCCGGGATTGCCGGTTCGCTGCTCGCCCACTGGGCGCGCTTCATCAGTGACGAGTTCTTCCCGCTGACAGATTCAATCCTGTACATCGGCATGATTATTATCGGCGGCCTGGGTACTACCACCGGCCCGATATTCGGCGCGATATTTATCGGTCTCATCAAACACTCGCTGACGCACTATCTGGTCCCGACTCTGGAGAGTGGCGTTATCGCACTGCCCGCGGGATTTGCCAGCGGCCTCGCGCCGATGGTGTTTGGCCTGATAATCATCCTGTTTCTGATATTGGAGCCCCGTGGACTGGCGCACCGGTGGCAGCTATTCAAGGCCGCCTATCGGCTGTGGCCATTCTCATACTAGCTAAGATTAAGGAGGTACGGAGGGATGTAAGGGCCCAGGTAAGGCTTGAGAATAGACTAAAAGGAGAATAGAAATGCGAAAGAAAACACTAACGGTTCTGTCCGTGCTGATGTGCCTGGTACTGGTGGCTATGTTACTGGGCGCGTGCACATCGACAGCAGAAGAGGCCGGGGTCAAGGCACCGCTCAAAATCGGGATGAGTACGCCTTCCACCGGGGTCGTTGCCGAGAAGGGTTCACCTATGGGCCATGCTAACGTTGACTGTATCAAGTACATCAACGAAGAGCTTGGCGGTGTGGACGGGCATCAAATCGATGCGTTGTGGCTGGACAATGGCTATGATGCATCCAAGGCAGTAACCATCGTCAATCGGTTTGTTGATGAGGACTGCCTCCTCTTCACAGTGGCTTCATCCGGAATGATGACGGCCATGATGGGGATTGCCAATGAGAATGAGTTGTCCGGCTTCGCCGCCTTCAGCTCACCTAATCTGACGCAACCGCCCCAGCACATCTACGGGCAGACGCCGGACTACGGTGACGACTGGGCGGCCTTTGCCAAGTACTACATGGACAACATCTGGAAGGGTCCCGGTAAGCCGAAGATGGCGCTTCACCTGCTGAACAACTCTACCGGCGCCGGGGCAAGGATGGCCGCGGAGGCAGGCGCTGAAGACCTTGGCATAGAGATTGACTTCAAAAACTGGGTATTTGAGCATCCTGCTACCACCAGTTCCGAGACCACGTCTCTGACCACACTCCCCGATGACATTGACGTCCTGTACATTTCCAGTACACCGGCACCTACAGCCATTGTTATTAAAAGTGCCGTCGAGCTGGGTATGTACCCCGGTATCACCATCGCCTGCGGCCATGCCGGCTTCACCAGCGAGCTGGTTGAGCTCGGGGGTGCCGACATCGTCGAGGGTGTCTACGGAGTGTACCCCACGGTGAACTGGGGTGACGATGTCCCGGCGATGGCTAAAATGACCGAGTACTGCCAGAAGTACCACCCCGGTGACTACGGTAACATGGACTACATTGTCTCGTGGGCGCAGAGCCTGATTGCCGTCGAGATTCTGCGGCTGGCAGTGGAGAACGCCGGTGCCGACAACCTGACGCCGCAGGTCGTGGAGGCGCAGGGACTTAAGAAGCTAAAGAACTTCGATGTCGGCGGTCTGCACGGTCCGGTATCCTATACCCCGGGTGACAACCGGTTGTCCAAGTCTGTCCGCGTGTTCCGGATAGATGACGGTGTGCTGGAACCCATCACCGGCTGGGTAGAGGCGCCGTTCATCAACTACGAATAATCCGGTTGGTCTTTATAACTAACGCTGGAGTAGGGCGGGGGCCCTTCAAGAGAACAGGGTTCCCGTCCGAAGTGGAAATAATATGCTGGTGCTGAACAACATTGAGGTCGCTTACCTCAATGTCATCAGGGTACTGCACGGTGTCTCAATGACCGTGGAGGAGGGGGCGATTGTTGCCCTGCTCGGGGCGAACGGTGCCGGTAAGAGTACCACGCTCAAGGCAATCTCCGGCCTTCTTCACATTGAAGAGGGGGAGGTAACCGACGGCAGTATCCAGTGGAATGGTGAGAGAATCGACAGGAAGAGTGCCGAAGAGATAGGTAAACTCGGCATTATCCAGGCGCTTGAAGGCCGCCGGGTCTTCGGGCATCTCACCGCCGAGGAGAACCTGCTCGTCGGGGCATATCATCGTACCGACCGGAATGCCGTGAAGGGTGACCTGGAGATGGTCTACGGCTACTTCCCGAGGCTGAAGGACCTGCGGCGCGGTATCGCCGGCTATCTTTCCGGGGGTGAGCAGCAGATGCTGGTCATCGGTCGTGCCATGATGGCTGCCCCCAAGCTGATGATGCTCGATGAGCCGTCCCTGGGTCTGGCACCCCTCCTGGTCGAGGAGATATACAACATCATTAAGCGGTTCAATACTGAGTCGGGGACCTCGGTGCTCCTCGTCGAGCAGAACGTCAGGATTGCCCTGAGCATTGCTCACACCGGCTATGTCATGGAGAACGGCCGGATTGTCCTGGACGGCACCGCCGACTTCCTCAGGAACAATGAGGATGTCAAGGAGTTTTACATGGGGCTCTCCACGGTGGGTACCAGGAAAAGCTACCGGGAAGTGAAGCACTACAAGAGACGAAAACGATGGCTCTAAAGTCTGGCGGGCAGTTTTACGATGAACAGGAGACTATGACCGTCGAGGAAAGACGGACGTATCTCAACGGGAAAGTGCGTGAGGCGGTCGACCATGCCTATCACAACGCGCCTTCTGCCAGGGAGATGCTGGACCGTGCCGGGGTCCAACCCGCAGACATCCAGGCGATAGAAGACCTGGAGAAGCTGCCCATCACCCGGAAGACGGACCTGATTGAATTGCAGAAGACCAACCCTCCGTACGGCGGCTTCCTGGCGATACCGCCGGAAGATGTAGAGCGGATATTCATTTCTCCCGGTCCGATCTACGAACCGCTTCACAGCGATTCCATCGAGTGGTTTGCCAGGTCCTTCTACGCCGCCGGCTTCAGGAAGGGTGATATCGTCATCAATACCTTCACCTATCACCTGTCTCCCGCCGGTGTTCTGTTTCACGAGGCTTTGAGGGACTGCGGGGCCACCGTCGTCGTCACCGGCACCGGCAACACCGATATCCAGGTCCAGACGATGCTCGACCTGAAGGTTACCGGGTTTGTCGGTACGCCTTCTTTCCTGCTGACCCTCATCCGCAGGGCCGAGGAGATGGGGCATGACTTCCGGCGGGACTTCGCTGTAGCTCGTGCCTGGTTCACCGGCGAACCACTTTCACCGTCGGTGAGAAAGACCCTCGAAGAGGACTACGCCATCAATACCTGCCAGGCCTATGCGGTCACCGAGCCGGGGGGTGCCCTTGCCTACGAATGCCCGGAGAAATCCGGTATGCACTTTATGGATGACTATGTGATTGAGATAGTCGACCACGATACAGGGAAGCAGCTTGGCCCAGGTGAGATTGGCGAAATCGTGGTTACACCGGTGCACAACGGGGCCTGGGGCATTATCCGCTTCGGCACCGGTGACATGTCTTCGTACATCACCGAGCCGTGCCCGTGCGGGCGGACCTCAAACCGACTGCTAGGGATTATCGGGCGGACCGGGGATGCCGTCAAGGTGCGGGGGATGTTTGTCGTCACCCGACAGGTTGAGGAAGCGGTGCTCGGCATCGAGGCAGTCTCGCGGTTCCAGGTTGT
This sequence comes from Dehalococcoidales bacterium, assembly GCA_016783135.1. Lineage (GTDB taxonomy): Bacteria > Chloroflexota > Dehalococcoidia > Dehalococcoidales > Fen-1064 > DUES01. The sequence goes on from JADHXC010000001.1 coordinate 64,878, forward strand.
CGTCAGCCGTGAGGGACAGCGCGATGATATGGCGCTCAGGGTCGAACTGAAGAGCGAGGATGTGGGCCGGGACGCACTGACCGCGGAACTGAATGAGCGCGTTCAGAATGTTTGCCGGGTAAGGGTAGACAGGGTCGAGTTCGTGGCGCCGGGCAGCATCCCCGAAGACCAGCCGCGGTTAGTGGACCAGAGGAAGTGGGACTAGGCCTGCTGGCAAATCACTCTTGATAAAAGGTGGAGGCCATAATTAAGGTATAAAATATGTCTGGTAATGATAACAAGATTTGTAGCGGGCGCTGCTATACACTACGCAGGACCAGGATGTTTGAACTGGCATTTAGATTAGTATTATAGAATCATACCCTTGTCCGGGAAATTCTGTTACAATTCCTATGAATGGGGTAACGAGCAGGAGTCTTGAAAATGGAAACAATTCAATTTATTTACTATCAAGAAGATGATGTGTGGGTGGGTTGGCTTGCAGAGTATCCCGATTACAGAAGCCAGGGGACAACGCTCGATGAGCTAAAAGAGAACCTCAAAGATATTTACGAAGACCTGAGCGCCGGAAAGATTCCCCACGTTCGCAGATATGGGGAACTCATGGTTGGATGAAAAGAAATGAGCTAATCAGAAAAATCAAGACCTCGGGATGCGTTTTGATACGTCACGGCGGAAAGCATGATTGGTATCAGAATCCAAATACCAGGGTCTCTCAACCTGTTCCGAGACATCGCGAAATTGCAGAAAGCCTGGCAAAGCATATCCTTAAGATGCTGGGCGATTAAAATGTACATTACGCAGCACCAGGACGTCTGAACTGGCGTTTCTCTTTATCCCGGCAAGATGGATGATTTACCGCTAGCAGGGTGCTGAAAAAGGGAAGTCTAGAAGGGTGTTCCCCAGACCTGGGGGTATCCCCAGACATAATCTCCCCCCTTTCCTGGACAGGAAGGGGGTCAGGGGGATGGTCGAAAGGGTTTTTCAGCAACCTGCTAAATTCGAATTCTATATGAGACAAAATTCAGCATCAAAACTTTACATAACACTAAAAACAATTCGTGCCTGATAAGTCTTTTCTAGCCTCGATTTGTTTCCCATATTTTTCAGCCAGCGTTGAAATCGAGATATTACCTTCCCCAAACGAATCATCATGTCCCGGGACTCTAACCTGTAGCCACCTGCGTGGCAGTCAAGCCCGCAACAGGGGGGTTATTCCTCTTCCTTACCGAGGTAGGCTGATATCACCTGCGGGTTTGTTCTTATCTCCTCGGGAGTACCCTCGGCAATCTTCTGCCCGAAGTCAAGCACCACAATCCTGTCCGCCAGGTCCATGACCACTCCCATGTCATGCTCAATCAGGACGATGCAGTCGACGCCGTCCCTGAGAACAGGAGTGCTCGGATAGGTGTCTCCCTGGCCTTCGAAGATATCGATGATGAATCTGGCAATGTCCTCCTTCTCTTCCAGGTTCATCCCCGCCATCGGCTCATCGAGGAGAAGGACCTTCGGTTCCATCGCCAGCGCCCTGCCCAGCTCCACTCGCTTGCGCATTCCGTAGGGCAAGGTACCAACCACCTTCTTTCTTATCGACTCTATCTCCAGGAAATCTATGATGTCTTCCACTGTCCGGCGGTGCTCGATCTCCTCGGTATGGGCCGGGCCGAAGTAGATAGCTCCGGTCAGAGGGTTCTGCTTCATGAGCATGTGGCGGGCGGCCATGATGTTGTCCAGTGTGCTCAGACCGGCGAAAAGCTCGATGTTCTGGAATGTCCTGGCCAGGCCGAGTCTGGCTGCCCTGTCCGGTCGGATGCTGGTAATCTTGCGGCCGTCGTAGTATATCTCGCCTTTCTGTGGCTTATAGAACCCATTGATACAGTTCAACAGGCAGGTCTTGCCCGCACCGTTGGGGCCGATTATGGCCAGGATTTCGTTGTCCTTAATGTCAATGCTGACATCACTCAGTGCATTGACACCGCCAAAAGACAGGGAGAGGTCCTTTATTCGTATCTTTACCTTGTGGCCGTTTTCACTGCTCATCTGTAGATGGCTCTATTTCCCCGGATGTATCGGCCGGACATGGTGTGGGCCGCATCTTCAAGGCTTCTTCGTCACGGAGCTTCTGCTTGTACTCTAATATGCGGGTGCATTGCACGCCTTCGCACTCCAGTGCTCGTCTTAACTGCAGGCTCTTCCTGACCAGTTTGATCTGCTCCTCGCGGGATTCAGTATACTTGCGGACACCGGTACACTTAACGGACCAGTCCTTGTCGACCATAATGGTCACTTCGTCATCGACGGCATTGCAGTGTATGGTTGTTGCCGTTACCTGCCAGTCTACCATGTGAATATCCAACCGCTCCTTCTTGACTCCCATGGTACCATTTGTGCGGTTGCCAGTTCAACTGTGCGCTGCCATTGCGAAAGTGCTACAATAGTGCATTGTCCATGTGGCGGACGCTTTCTCTCGGAGAACCATCAGTTGACGTGTTAGCAGAACTGAAGCCGCAGCTTGACGAGCTGGGCTGAATCCGTCAAATACCACTGCATACCCGGACAGTAATAAGAAAAGGGAGGCAAGAATGTTCACCAGAATCCGCGCCATACACATAGCGGTCAACAATGTAGAGGAGACAGCCAGGGAATACGCCGGCAAGTTCGGGCTCGTGGCGTCACAGTCCGGCACTCTGCCCGAAATGGGTGTAAAGAATGCGCTATTGCCTATTGGTGATGCCGTGTTCGAGCTAATCGAGCCTCTGAACCCCGGGGAAGGAGCCCTCTCCAGTTTTCTGGAGCGTCGGGGTGAAGGTGTGTATATGATGGCTCTGGAGGTCGAGAATCTGGGCGAGGCCGTCGAGTCATTGCGGGCCAGGGGTGTACGCATGAACAGCGATGACCCGGAATCGATAGCCAAAGGCGGCCCGGTCTTTGTCCACCCGAAATCAACTCACGGGGTGCTTATCGAGCTGGTTGAAAAGAAGTAATCTCAAGTCAGGTCTATAACTGCGAAGGCCGATGCAGGAATACTTGCAGAATACCAAAGGAGGGAACGGCATGGCTGACAAACCCAGGTTCTTTCAGGTAGAAAAGGACGGGCCGGTTATTATCTGGAGGTTTAATAATCCACCACAGAACCTCTGGAACATGGAAACGGCTTCGGAGTTCGATGATGTAGTCGAGGGCTTGTACGAGGACCCGGGACTGCGGGTAGGCATTCTCACCAGTGCGGTAATGGAGGTCTTTATCCAACACTTTGATGTATCGCTCTTGGTACAATGGGGCGATGCCCTCAAGGCGGGACAGGTCACCTTGCCGGCTGAGCGTCCGGCTCCAAGGGGCGTGTATCGGCGTGGCCCGAAGCCGGTGATTGCGGCTATTAACGCCCCGGTTGCCGGTGGCGGGCTGGAACTGTGCATGGCCTGTGATTTCCGTTTCATGTCGCGTGCTGCATCAGTGGCCCAGCCTGAGGTCGGTGCCGGAATCCTCCCCGGTGGTGGCGGTACCCAGCGTATGCCGCGCCTCATTGGGCTCGGCCGTGCCCTGGAACTGCAGGTGACAGGCAGACGGGTCTTCGCCGAGGAAGCGGAGCGCATCGGCCTGGTCACACGTGCCTGCGACCCGCTGAACCTGATGCAGGAAACAGTGGAATTTGCCAAAATGCTGGCGGCCCAACCGCCCCTGGCGGTCGAGCTCATCCGGCGGTGTATCTATGAGGGTACCGAGATGCCTCTGGAGGATGGCCTTGCCCTGGAGAGCGAGCTATTCCGGGAAACGCTGATAAGCGGAGATGCTCTGGACAGGATGCGTGCCTACGTGGCTGCTGGACAGGATTCCCAGCGAGCGCAAGAGATATTGCAGGACTTTGAACAGCAGGATTCTGAGTAAGTGAACTGTCAGGCGCTTCCTGGAGTGTGCCGTTGCAGGAATGAGAAGATAATGTCAAGCGCCTCCGGGAAACGGGTGACCCCGTGCTCGGCACCCTCGAAGGCCTTTACCTGTACATCCGGTATCAGTCTGGCCATATCGCGCGAGCCCTGTGCCGGAAAGACGCTGTCCTCGGTACCGTATAGAACGAGGGTGGGCGGCTTCATGTTCTGGAGTTGGGGAGTGGCGTCCCAGTCGACATAGCCGGAATAGGTGCGCAGTTCACCGGCGTACTTGGCGATACGCTCTTCCCGTGGGGTCTGGCGTAGCATTTCCCGAATGCGTTCCATCGCCTCCTGCTGAGCGCGACTCTCCTTTTCGGTACGTTCCGGGCGTCCGACAAACAGGTTCAGTCCCACTGTACCTGCGGTGGTCCTGGCCTCATAGGCAGCCAGGGGGCTATCTTCGTCCAGGATTCTGATACGCTCACGGAGTCTGGCTTTCATCTCCTCGTCCGGAGACAGCCACGGTGCGGAATCAGTGACGACCAGGCTGGTGGTTGCTTCGGGAAATTCGAGACCGAAGGCAAGCGTAATCTGGCCTCCGGCCGATGTGCCCAGGATATGGGTGCGGTCATGTCCCAGGTGATGTAACAACTCGAGGATGTCATCGGCGAAGTCCTTCATGGTGAAGCCTTCTTCGGGGTATCCGGAACGCCCGGAAGCACGGCGGTCATAGGTAATTACCCTGAAATGCCGTGCGAAGCGGTCCCGCCAAGCGGGCGCTTCAGCACCCATGCCCGTACCCAATCCGCCGAACCCGCCGTGTACATAGACCAGCGGGAAGCCGTCTCCTTTTGTCTCGTAGTACATCTCGAAACCGTTGATATTCGCGGTTGGCATCAGACCTCCTTCATGGGGGGCTACTATGGGCTACGCCTAATCTGCCGACACTTACTCAGGCATATCACTTACTCATACTCAGATACAGCACTTAGTCTACGGGATGTTCAGTATTAACATTGTAACGGGGGGAAGGTTCCGTTTATGGTACCACTCACTACTGACTATTTCAATACCGGAGAGACCAAGTCATCCGATAGACTGGTGCATTCCACTGATTATCAATTGACCCCAAAGCTGCCGATGAACTATAATACTTATAGACCATAGAAGCGAAGCAGCGGGTGAGATTTGCACGAGAGTTGCGGAGTATTTGGTGTCTACTGTCCTGATGAGGATGTAAGTCGCCTTACCTATTTCGCTCTGTTCGCCCTGCAACACCGTGGCCAGGAGAGCGCCGGTATTGCCGTTGCCGATGGCTTGCGGATGCAGGTAACCAGCGATATGGGTCTGGTCTCTCAGGTGTTCACCGAGGAGAGGCTAAGCCAGCTCAGCGGGTATATTGCCATCGGACACAACCGCTATTCCACCCGGGGTTCCAGTCGAGTAATCAATGTCCAGCCCATTATCGTCGGCCGGGGCGCTAATGCGATTGCCATAGCCCACAACGGTAATATCATTAATGCCGAGTTCCTTCGCGAAGAACTCATTGCGCAGGGCCACACGTTCCACACGTCTACGGATACTGAAGTCATCGCAAATCTCATTATCTCCTCTCCTGAGAAGAGCTGGGTGGACAGGATAAGGTATGCCATGCACCGGCTCCAGGGGGCGTTTTCCATGTGCCTGCTCACTAACGATAGCCTCTTTGCGGTTCGTGACCCGTGGGGCGTCCGTCCGCTCTGTCTCGGACATATGAATGGGGGGCATGTAGTCGCCTCGGAAAGTTGTGCGCTTGACCACATCGGTGCCGAGTTTATCCGTGAGATTGAACCGGGAGAGATACTACGGGTTCGTCAGGGTGAAGTCGAGAGCTATCGGGAGGACTCTGATAGAAAAGCACTGTGTATCTTCGAATATATCTACTTTGCCCGGCCGGATAGCGTAATCAACGGAAAGCTACTATATCCGGCACGTATGGCCATGGGGGCGGGGCTTTCCGAAGAGCATCCGGTTGATGCGGACCTGGTAATAGGAGTGCCGGATTCTGCCACTGCCGCCGGTATCGGCTATGCGAGACATTCCGGTATTCCCTTCTCGGAGGGACTGCTCAAGAACCGCTACATGGGACGTACCTTCATCGAGCCCGACCAGCGTATAAGGGACCTGGGTGTCCGGCTCAAATTCAACCCTCTGCCCCAGATGCTTGAGGGGAAGCGACTTGTCGTGGTTGACGATAGCATAGTGCGCGGCACGACCACTCCAAAGGTGGTAAACCTGCTGCGAAGGGCCGGGGTGAAAGAGATACACATGCGCATCTGTGCCCCACCGATACGATACCCCTGTTTCCTGGGAGTGGATATGGCTACCCGCCAGGAACTCATCGCGTCTCGCAAGACCGTTGAGGAGATTCGCGAATTCATCGGTGCCGATTCCTTGGGCTATCTAAGTGTGGACGGGTTACTCAAGGCGGTGGACCTGCCACGGGAAACGTTCTGCATGGCTTGCTTCGTTGGCGACTATCCCATGCCGGTGCAATTGCAGATGGACAAGCTGGCCTTGGAAGACTCAGCATTGGACCACGAGTAGTGCTTATCGCCCCTGCGTATCCGTCCGGGGAATATTCGTATTGCCATTCTGAATAGCTACTCAAGGTTGGACAGAGGAAGTACATTTTACTTTTGACATAACTAAATAACCTATCCGATTTTTCGTGGCAGGCGTGTTCGGATATAATTGACACACGTCATCCCGCGAACATGCAGCGGGTGAGTATTAGAGACCCGCAACCACTGGTAGGGGTTGCGCATAACCAGAGGTGAGAAATTGAGAGCAGACATGGCCAAACTTGATAGGGCCTTTAATCCCAGGGTCCTGGCGATAGTCGGTGATTCCGGGTTCTTCCAGTGGATTCGTTCCCACAGTGATTTCAAGGGTAAGCTCTACTCCGTGCAGGTTAACCCGAAGACAATCGAGCGTATAGAGAAGATGGGGATAGAGAACTACACCAGTCTGGTAGCCATCCCGGAACCCGTAGACCTGGCAATTGTGGCTGTGGGGCGGAAGTACGCTCTCAGTGTGCTGGAGGACTGCATTCGCAAGGATGTAGCGGCTGCTCACTTCTTTACCGCGGGTTTCAGTGAGACGGATACCCAGGATGGTATAGACATGGGGCGTGCCCTCACCGACCGGGCGATAGAGGCAGGGTTTCATCTAATTGGGCCGAATTGCATGGGCCTGTTCAATCCTGCAGTTGGCTTGAAGCAGATGGGAGGTCAGTATGTGGGGGCTGCCGGGCCGGTGGGCTTCATCTCACAGAGCGGCACTCACGCGATTAACTTCAGTTTGGAAGCCCATCTTCAGGGTGTGGACGTCAACAAATCGGTCAGTTTCGGCAACGGGACCGTACTTGATGCAGCCGAGTACCTTGAGTACTTCGGTCAGGATGATGGCATCAAGGTGATAGGCATGTATCTTGAGGGTATCCGGGAGGGGAGAAGGTTCCTGGATGTGCTCAAGGAAGTATCACGGAAGAAGCCGGTGGTGATATGGAAGGGCGGTCGTACCCAGGATGGTGGCCGGGCTATCGCCTCACATACCGGCTCCCTGGCTGTGCCCCAGGACATATGGGACGCTGCCATGAGACAGGGTGGTGCAGTCACGGCACCCGGGATGGATGCGTTGATTGATACCCTGAAAGCACTGCTTTATCTCAACCCGGTCTATGGCAACAGGGTGGTACTGGCCGGAGGGTCCGGAGGGCAGTCGGTTGCCATCACCGATGCGTTTACCGAGGTGGGACTGAAGGTGCCACCACTCACCAGGGAATCCTATGACCAGTTTGAGGAGTTCTTCAGCATAATCGGGGGGAGTTATCAGAACCCGATAGACACCGGCAACCCGAACCGCGCCCAGATGAAGCGTATCATGGACATTATCGAGGGTGACTATAACATAGACAACATCGTGCTATTGATGTACACGGGTACCGGCGGTCCTCCGGGGTTAGAAGACCGTCGCGATGAGGAAATCCAGTCAATCGTTGACCTCAGGAACCGAAGTTCTAAGCCGGTCATGGTGACTATCACTGTACCATTTCTGCCGAAGGTTGTCGGGGAAGCACGGACGCTGGTTAAGAAACTCCAGGATGGTGGGGTGCCGGCGTTCACCAGCCTGGATAGGGGTGCTCTAGCCCTGAGGAATACCCTTGACTACTATCAGTTCCAGAAGAGGGACGATTAATAACGTCCAGGTCCCGCGCTAGTCAGTACCCTGTCGCTGTCTCTGCTCTTCCCGCCATTGCTCGCGGGAAAGGTCCATAAGCAGGAACTTGTATCCATCCCTTTCCAGATGGCCGCAGTGCGTGAAGTCGCATTTCTCGAAGCATTTCCGGGCGCGGGCGTTGCTAACCAGGGTCTTCAGGTAGATGCGGTTCAGATTCGTAAAGCGGAAGACGTGGTCGAGCAGCACTCTTATGGCGTCGGTACCGTAGCCTTTGTCCCAGTAGTGTCGGTCACCAATCATGATACCGAGTTCGGCTTCGCTCTGGCTCTCGTCAATGTTGTAGTAGACACAGTTGCCGATGTGCTTTCCGTCAAGGGTGTCCACGGCGAAGGAGTGCCGGGTCTGGGAAGGAAAGAAGAACTCACTACCGTAGTCCGTTAGATACTCGTCAAACGTATAACCTATCGGCGGTGCTGCATCGAGCCAGGCAAGTTCCGGGTCTTTCTGCCATTCGTAATCATTCCTGGCATCGGACATCCTCTTGTTGCGAAGTATTACCTTGCTACCGTCAATCATGCTTCTCTCGAGAATATCTCATCATGTCAAATCAGAAAGGATGACATATCCTCCCTGTTCACCAGTTCTTGCAGGGCTTCTTCGGCGGTCTGGCTGACAGCCTCATTGGGGTCGTCAAGGCACTGTTTCAAGCACTCACTGGCTTCGGCGTCGCCGATGTTGCCAAGCGAACGGATAGTGGCAAGCTTGACATCGACGTCATCATCGTAGATGAGCTCGGCAAGCTGCGGGACGGTGTCTTTTCCCTCTATCCCCCCGAGCGCCTCCGCTACCTCACGACGCATCTCGGCATCAGCACTGCCCAGTTCCCTGAGGAGAACCGGTAGCCAGGATGGGTCACAGCTCCTACCCATAGCTCGTACCGAACTGATACGAAGCCGGTCATCCCTGCTGAGGTAGTTATCCCCTATCGCTGTCCTGACTTCGGGAAGGCTCAGTGGAGCGACTGCCTCAAGTGCCTGCCGCCGGACATCCATCGGTCTGGTGCTGTCATCGGTGATATTCAGGAGGGTGTGAGCTATCCGAGAGGCATACTCGGAGGTTATCGTGCCGTTTTCAACCAGCAGGACGAACCTGCCCAGAGCACGGGCGGCTTCTGCCTGTACCGCCTCCGAGGGGTCTTCCTCCAGCAAACCGATGAGTGATTCAATCAGCGAGGTTTTTTCGCACTCCCAGAGACCCCGGACTGCTTCTTTTCTTACTTCGGTGTAGGTGTCCCCGAGGCAATGCTTGAAGACCGCGTGGAAATTCAGGGTGACGTTACTGTCCGCCAGTTCAACCAGGCGGCTGATGATAATGCTCCGTCGCTCCGGTGCGATATCATCCCAGGACTGCGCCAGCAGAGCCATCTCCTCGGAGTCAAGCTCCGATAGCTCAACCAGGCTGGAGTCAGGCAGGTCACCATCATCGTTACGAAAGCCGGTAAGGATTTCCGCCAGCGACAACTAGACCTCCCACCGCATGGACTTACTCGTCTTCTTCATCCTCATCATCGTCCAATCCGTTGTCGTCCTGCTCCCAGATAGGCTGGGTGAAGTGCTCAATGTACTCACTCATGGCCATGGCGGTCATCTGTTTCAGTTGCTCCCTGGTCTCGCGGGCGGTCTCGGCGAGTTCTGAAGTATCCACCTCAATCCCCAGCATTGTCGTCAGTATTCCGAGTATTGCCAGGGCGGCCATCGGGTTCTCTACTCTGGAAGCATGTGTCGGTACCTCGCCAAGAAGACAGATGCCGTTGACACCTCTCTCTTTAGATACCCCAAGGAGCAGTCCGTTCAGACCGGCAATCTGTAGATTGCCCCGGTGGACCAGGTCATACTTTTCAAGCAGTTCGGTCATTTCCGGAGTGGTAGCCACCCCCCACACTCTGGGCTGCTCGGTGAAGTGGATGCGCGTCAGAGCGGCAGCACACGTAATCACGTGGCTGATACCGAACTTCAGTCCAACATCGAGGACGCTGCTGGCCAGCTCATAGGCCTTGGAAACCGGCTGGTCGTCGCCGATGAAGAGTATCAGGTCATTTTGCTTCGCACCGGTCTTGTAGTAGTAGAACCTGCTCTGGGGGAACTGGGGCGCTTCCACCACGTTATTGCGGGCTACCACGCCTATGGGGTCAAAGAAATAGGAGGCTTCTATCTCCCCGAGTGCCTTAAAGGGCAGATTCCTCAGTAGATAGTCTGCCACTATCATGGCCACGTTACCTACCCCGGGCCATGCTGCCATCATGACCGGCGAAGTCAGCTTGGGACGGGCTGTTATTCGGGCGATACGGTTCTTTTCCAGGGCGGTTGCCTCCTTTTATCGGGAGCATACTATTGTATGACGGCGGATTTCAAGTATGAGTTAAGATGATGGTACCGATGGTACATCTTAATACTACAACCGCTACTGGAGGTCGGTCAAGGTAATGTACTCGTCCACTACATTGGTGACCGATGGGACTGATGGCGACAAAAGAGATAATGAAAAATAAAGGGAAACAAATCGAGGCTAACCGAGCGTGATTTGTTTTTCGAGTTATGTCTACCAGAGGTAGATATGTCTATTTCAGGTAGACATAACTAGTATTCGTGAGGATACGGGCGCGGCAATCTCTTTCTCACCGTGAGATTGCGCGCCACTGACCCCGGTGGCGCGTCGCTGACTCTTCGCTTCGCTCAGAGCTTCGCCTCCTCGCAATGACATTACCCGGGGCAACCTGTGTCCAGGCAATTGCTGAAGTGTCACACATCTGTCTGAACGACGTCAGGTAACCCTATCTCCGTGCGGCCCAGATGGAGCGCCCCTAAGAAGGGGCGGCGCTCCTAAGAAGGGGCGAAACCCCTCTTATATTATTCTCCCAAGCCTGGATACACTGTCTACTTACTGGCCACAGATACGGCGGGGCAGTAGATTGAGGGGGTGTTGAGGAAGCCGCCTATCCACTTGACGTCACTGCCGACGGCGGCTATCTGGTCGAGGATTTGATAGATGTTGCCGGAGACCATCGTGTCTTTGACCCGCCCGACTATCTTTCCCTTCTCCACCTTGAAGCCAAGAAGAACATTACCACTGAAGTCACCACCGAGGACATTGCCCTGGGTGGCGCCCATTAGTTGCTCCACCACCAGTCCTTCCTTGATATCTGCTACCATGTCGTCGAAAGAGGTGTCACCGGCGGAGATTAGAAAGACGCTGGGGGTAGGGGTGGGCAGCCCGCCCGGACTACGATGCCCATTACCCGTGCTCCTGGTATTGGCCAGGGCTGCCGTCTGAAGGTCGTAGAGAAAATTGCTGACCGTACCTTCGGTGATGAGCGGTGTGCCCTCGCTCGGTACGGCTTCGTCATCACAGGGCCCGCTTCCCGGGCAGTAGGGGACTGTCGGGTCGTCCCTCAGACTGAGCTTGCTATCGAATACTTTCTGTCCCAGCTTTTCGCCGATTGGCGAAGCTCCTTCAAGAACAGTTTTGCCACTGAATGCCGCCATCAGCGGTCGGCCGAAAGCACTGGCCATGCCCATGGGAGTGAATATCACCGGCAACGTTCTGGTAGGTGCCGAAGCCCGTTCTTTGGCCAGTTCAAGCTGCCGGAGGACTTCTCCGGTTATGGCTTCCGGTTCCAGCAGGGGGTGGCAGGAGATCTGGTGTTCACCGACAAAAAGCATGTCCGTGCCGTGAATAAGCTGGCCCTCGACGCCGAGGCTGAAGACGCTCTCCCGATAGCTGGCCCGCCCGCCACGGGAGTTTATAATAGTGAGGGTGGCTGTTGTCCTGGTAACCCCGGCCTCACAGATAATCTCCGGCGTATGCGCCCGGACCGTGTCTATCAACTTCTGGCCGAGTTCGGTCATCTGCTCCAGGGTTACTGCCTCGACAGCCGGGTCGAAGACCTCGACCTCCGGATAGGTGGTCAGCGATGGCAGAGTGAAGTGGGCCGCCGTCCCGAACTGCGCTGTGGCGACGGCGTTATCAATCAGCTCTTCGATATCATTGGTGCCGGTGGTGGTGGCGTAACCGAGCTTGCCATCCTTGATGATGCGCAGGGCCACCGTGTTGCTCTGTTTGCTCTGTATCTGTTTCAGGCGGTTGGCTTCAAACTCGACGGGCATTTCCTCCGAAGAGACCATGAAGACCTCGGCCTCCTCGGCTACTTTGCTGGCTCTGGCCAGGATATCTTCCACCTAGTTACCTCCTACGAGGCAGTGTCGTATCCGGATATGTGGACTGCCATTGCTGACGGGCAGTGGCGACTGTGCCCCCTTGCCGCATCCACCGCCCTGGTTCATATCCAGGTCATTGCCAATGGCATCGATGTTCTCCAGGGTGCTGAAGACATTACCGGTAAGCACCACCGGCCTGAGTGTCTCCGCAATCTTGCCGTCGCGAATCATGTAAGCCTCACCGGCAGAGAAGGTGAACATCTCCATGCTGGTCTGTCCACCATACCAGTTCTTGACATAAACGCCCTCTTTGATGTCGGCTATCATATCGTCGAAGCTGGCTGAACCGGGCTCAATGTAGGTATTGGTCATACGGACGATAGGTGGATGGCGGTAGCTGAGGGCGCGGGCGTTTCCCGTGGGGGTCTCATTCATCCTGGCGGCGGTCTCGCGGGAGTGCAGCCTGCCCACCAGTTTGCCCTCTTGAATGAGGTAGTTCTTGATGGCACGTACACCTTCATCGTCGTACTTGTAGCTGCCGCGCAATCCGGGCAGTATTGCGGTATCGACGATGTTAAGATGGGGACCGCCGAAAATCTTACCCAGGGTCATGATGTCGCGCAGGCGGTCATTCTCATAGACGAAATCAGCCTCGGACAGGTGCCCGAAAGCCTCGTGGACGAACACCCCGGCCAGGACCGGGTCCAGCACCACGGTATACTCTTTGCCCTTGACCTTCGGTGCAGAAAGCATGGCAACCGCCTTATTCGCAAGGCCTTCCACCTTTGAGTGCAAGCCCCGGATAACCGAAAAGTCGTCACGACCCCCTATGCTTACGCCGGCCTGCTGCACTTCACCATCCCTGGCAGCAACCGCCACGACGCGCAGGGTAACGTCCGTCCGCTCCTGTTCAATGCGGCTACCCGTTGAACTCAGGAAGATGGTCTTCCTGTGGCTGTCACCGTAGCCAATGTTCGAGGTCTGTATCCCGGGATTGCCCCAGATGGCGTCATTGTACTCGTCAAGGAGGGCTTTCTTATCGGCCAGTGGGATTGTCACAGGGTTTTCGGCTATTGTGCATGGGACGGTCTCGATGACCGGGTCTACCGGAGCGAGCCGACTCTCTTCGCTGCCGACGAAGCGTGCCTGTTTGACTGCCAGGGCTACCTTTTCTCGCAGGCCATCGAAGTCGTTGAAGCTGACGAAACCCCAACCCCCCTTTACCAAGGCTCGTACACTGCCACCAACGGCACTTGTCCGGCCGATGGATTCCAACTGCTTTCCCCGGTAGCCTATCTGGCTTGTCCGGCTCTCAGCGACTCTGGCCTCGATATAGTCAGCCTGGTGTCCCTTCAGAGCCTCAGTCAGTTCGTGGCTGATAGTGTCAATGTCTGCCATCTAGCACCTCACTCAAGGCACAGTTTAAGGGACGGGTAACCGTATGTCAATGAAAGCGTGCTTGCAGACAAGGCGTGCTCGTTGACAGAGCCTACCTGTTGGCCTACAATCAGGTATAATAACGGCCACTGGCGAGCATGGAGCAGCAATTGAATAGCAACGAAATCCGTTCTATATATCTGAAGTTCTTCCAGGACAGGGGACACAAGGTCGTGCCCAGTACTCCGCTGATACCGCACGGCGACCCCAGCCTGCTGTTGACCAGCGCCGGCATGGTGCCGTTCAAGGACTACTTCGCAGGCAGAGCGGAACCACCGAGCCGCCGTATGGCTTCATGTCAGAAATGTTTCCGCACTACCGATATTGAGTCCGTAGGTGATGCAACCCACTGCACCTTCTTCGAAATGCTGGGTAATTTCAGTGTAGGCGACTACTTCAAGAAAGAGGCCATTAGCTGGGCGTGGGAGTTTGTTACCGAATATCTTAAATTACCGACAGAACGGCTCTGGATTAATATCTTTCTGGATGATGACGAGGCGTTCAGTTGCTGGCGTGAGGTTGGTGTCGCGGCGGAGAGGATTAACAGGCTTGGCGAGGAAGATAACTTCTGGGGACCGGCGGGGAGTTCCGGACCGTGCGGACCGGACTCTGAGATATTCTATGACTTCGGCGAGGAATTCGGGTGCGGGAAGGCGTCCTGCGCACCCGGGTGCGACTGCGCCCGTTTCACCGAGATATGGAACCTGGTCTTCACCCAGTTCGACCAGAATGAGGAAGGGGACCGGACTCCGCTTCCGTCACGAAATATCGATACCGGCATGGGGCTGGAGAGAACCGCCGTTGTCATGCAGGGCAAGACATCAATATATGAGACGGACCTGTTTATGCCCCTGATGGAACGTATCCAGGAACTGAGCGGTAAACGGTACGGTGCTGATGCTACTGCCGACCATGCCATGCGTGTTGTTGCTGAGCACGGGCGGGCGGTCACATTCCTGATTGCGGACGGCGTGATGCCCGGTAATGAGGGTCGGGGCTACGTGCTGCGGCGGCTGCTGCGGCGGGCCACGCTCTTCGGTCTGAGGTTGGGACTGGATAAGCCCTTCCTCGGAGAAGTAGCTGCGGTGACAGTAGGGCTAATGGGACACTTGTACCCCGAACTTCGGGACAGACAGGACTTTGTGTCCCGGGTAATAGAGCTTGAGGAGACCAGGTTCAGCGATACCCTGAAGACCGGGCTGGAAGTGCTGGAGAGCATTATCGAAGGAGCCGGGGTAAAGGGAGATATCTCAGGTGAGGACGCGTTCCGACTGTATGATACCTATGGCCTGCCGGTGGAGCTCACCAAAGAGGTGGCTGAGGAGCGCGGTCTATCCGTAGATATGGAAGGTTTCGAGCGTGAGATGGAGGCACAGCGGGAGCGCGCCAAGAGCGCTCAGAAATTTGACATCTCTGATGAAGACCTGGCGGTCATAGCGGAACTGGTCAGTGTCCGTGAAACGCCGTTTGTCGGCTATGGCAATCTGGAGCACCGGTCTCGCATTATCGGCCTGCTCTCAGATGGTGCTTCGGCGGAAGAGTTAACGGAAGGCGAAGAAGGCAGCATTATCCTGGAATCAACTCCCTTCTACGGAGAGATGGGTGGCCAGGTGGGTGACACCGGCGAGATACGCGGGGACTCGGCGCGGTTCGAGGTCACGAACACCGTCCGTATCACAACGGATATCGTTGCCCACCAGGGCCGTATCGTCGAGGGTAGTCTCACCGTAGGCGACGATGTAGAGGCCGTGGTGGATAGAGACCGACGGCTGGACATCGCCCGCAACCATACTGCCACCCACCTGCTGCAAGCGGCCCTTCGCCAGGTGCTCGGAGATGAGGTCCAGCAGCGGGGTTCGCTGGTAGCGCCGGACCGTTTCAGGTTTGACTTCTCCTACCTGACGACGATGCTGCCCGAAGAAACACAACGGGTCCAGTCAATCGTTAACGAGAGGATTCGCCAGAACCTGGGGGTCAGGGCAGAGGAGATGCCCTACAAAGAGGCAATCCAGCAGGGCGCAATCGCATTATTCGATGAGAAATACGGGGACACCGTCCGGGTGGTGAAGAGTGGAGAGCCGGTTATCAGTGCCGAGTTGTGCGGCGGTACACACGTGGCCTCGTCAGGCCAGATAGGTTCCTTTCTGATTACCAGTGAGAGCAGTATTGGTTCCGGGCTGCGCCGGATTGAAGCCGTTACCGGCCGGGTGGCTGAACAGTTGATAGAGCGGCGACTCTCCGCCCTGGAGAGGATTTCCCAATCTGTGGGGGGTTCTGCGGATGAGGTGGAGGAGAAGGTCTCCGGCCTAGTTACCGAACTGGAAGGTGAGCGGAAACGAAGCCTGGTTCTGGAGAGGGAGATGTCCCGGATGGTGGCCGAAGAGTTGCTTACCAGGAAAGAGGTAGTAAAGGGCGTAACCGTGCTGGTGGCGGAAGTGCGCCCGTTCCCGCAGCAGGTACTTCGCGAGATGAGTGACTTCCTGCGGGACCGACTGAAGAGCGCCGTCGTGGTACTGGGTACGGTGCATGGGGACAGGCCGGCCTTTCTGGTTGCGGTGACCCCCGACCTTGTCGAAAAGGGTTACAACGCCGGAGACATTGTGAAGCAAGTAGCCAGGGTAACCGGCGGCGGCGGTGGCGGCAAGCCGACAATGGCCCAGGCCGGCGGCAGGGATAAAGACAAGCTGGGCGAGGCACTTCGCCTGGTTAAAGACCTGCTCTGAGACTTCATCTTCTTCGATTGTCTGACCTGTTGCACGCTTGAGTAGACTCGGGAGACTATCCTTCTCACTCACTCAAACCAGAGTTTGACCTTCTGTCCGGACTGAATCCTGGATGACAGGTTGATGTGATACTCTAACACCATAATCGTATAATCGAGTGAGCATCACCATTTGGAGGTAGTGAAATGAAAAAATTGTTGCTCTGCGTCGTGATGGCGGTTATGCTGCTAAATCTTATGGCCTGTGGCCAGCCGCAGTTGACCGAGTTGCTGCAGTCGGATAAGCAGCGTGTGGCTTCTCCAATAATAGACGAGGCTGAGCTTACAGCTCTAATCAATGGCAACAGCGCCTTCGCTTTCGACCTGTACCGGGAACTTGGGAAAAGAGAGGGTAACCTCTTCTACTCTCCCTACAGTATCTCATTGGCGCTGGCGATGACGCATGCCGGTGCCCGCGGGGAAACGGAGCAGCAGATGGCGGCCACTCTTCATTTTTCTCTCCCTCAAGGCAGCCTGCATCCGGTTTTCAACGGACTGGATATTGAACTGAATAAACGCGGTGAAGGTGCAAAGGGTAAGGATGGCGAGGGCTTCCGTCTCAATATTGTCAATGCTATCTGGGGTCAAAACGGATATAGCTTCCTCCCCGGGTTCCTGGATGTCCTGGCAGAGAACTACGGCGCTGGACTGAGGCCACTCGACTTCAGTAAAGAACCGGAGGAGTCCCGCCTTACAATCAACAACTGGGTCAGCGACCAGACTGAAAAACGGATTGAAAACCTGATTCCACAGGGTGTCATCAACGAGCTTACCCGGCTTGTGCTTACCAATGCCATTTACTTCAATGCTGCCTGGCTTTATCCCTTTGACAAGGACTCGACGGAAGACGGACCGTTCCATCTACTCGACGGTAATGCAGTCACTGCGCCGATGATGAAGAAGACAGAGACGTTCGGTTATACCGAAGGTGATGGCTACCAGGTGGTTGAGCTACCGTACGATGGGAACGAACTCTCAATGGTGATTCTGCTTCCTCAAACCGGTCAATTCCGGGAATTTGAAGGGGCATTGGACATACAACGTGCAAGTACCATTCTGGCGAGTCTGGAACGGAGAAGCGTCGCCCTGACGCTGCCGGGATTCGAATTCGAATCGGAGTTCAGCTTAAAGGAGACCCTGGCCGCAATGGGCATGCCCATTGCCTTCTCTATGGACGCGGACTTCTCAGGGATGACTGGCAATTATGAGCTGTTCATAGCGGAGGTTGTCCACAAGGCCTTCGTGTCTGTGGATGAGTCCGGTACAGAAGCAGCTGCGGCCACGGCGGTGATGATGCAATTGAAGGGTATGCCTCAGCAGCCCATCGAGGTCACGGTTGACCATCCCTTCATCTTTCTAATTCGCGATGTCAAGACCGGTAGCATTCTGTTTATCGGGCGAGTCGTCAACCCTGGCGCCTAGCAGGGTGCTGAAAAACCCTTTCGACTATCCCCGTGCGGCCCATATGGGCCGCCTTACCCTTCCTGGCCAGGAAGGAGCCTTCTGCGGAAGGGGGAAAAGATTATGCCTGGGGATACCCCCAGGTCTGGGGGACACCGTGCGGCCTAGACGGGCAGCCTTCCCCTTTTTCAGCAGCCTGCTAGACAACCCCCGAAGGGACGTGGAAGGCTGCTTCCGATGTGTTGTCCTGTCGCCATTACAACCACACACAAATGATTAGCCCCGTCTGGATATTGACGGGGCTAATCACAGGAGGAAGGAATAATGAAGAAAGGAGACCTTGCTGGCGGCTGGCTGTCCGCCACTTTCATAGTACGAAGAGAGAGTGTGAAAGTCAATACCCTGTACTCGTCCATTACATTCCAGTTCCGGTCAGGGAGGCCCTTATGCGTTTCTATTCCCCACGGAATACCGGCTCCCGCTTTTCGACGAAAGCCGTGGCACCCTCTTTGTGGTCTTCGGTCTGGTTGAGTTCGTTGATAATCGGGCCGATGTACTTGAGCGTCTCCTCCAGGTTCATTTCCAGACCCTCGTAAATGGCGCGCTTCGTCCTCTGTATTGCCAGCGGCGGCCCTTTGGCCAGTTTCTCTGCCAGTTCCATGACGGCAATCTCAAGCTCATCATGGGGAACGACCATAGTCACCAGCCCTATCCGTTCCGCCTCCTTAGCATCAACCATGTCACCCGTGCACGCCATCAGGAGGGCTTTATCGATGCCTATCTGCCTCGGTAGGAAATAGGTGCCACCGGAGGCGGGCATCATACCCCTGCGGACGAATACCTCGGCAAACCTTGCCTTATCCGACGCTATCCGGACATCACAGGCACAGGCAAGGTCAAGCCCACCACCGACGGCCACTCCATTTATGGCACCGATAATGGGCTTATCACATCTCTGCATCAGAAGGTGGAGAGAAACTCGCTCCGACCGCGCCATTTCGTACTTCTGCTCTGCCTCCGGTTTGTCGAATCTTTGCGCCATGGCCCTGACATCCGCACCCGCGCAGAAGGAACGCCCGGTGGCGGTGAGTATTATCACCCGCACGTTCTTGTCATTGGCGCTGTCCTCCACCGCGCGGTAGAGGCTATCTGACATCTCAGGGGTGAAGGCATTCATCTTGTCGGGTCGGTTCAGGGTGATGGTGGCAATGCCATTCTCCTTGGTATAGATGATATCCGGATACTCCATAAGCCTGCTCCCTTTCTTCTCCTGTAGTCAGTGGCCCTGTTGCTGCCAAAGCGGCAGCTACTCGCGACGACACAGCTCACCGGGAAAGGCGACCTCTGTTTCGTGAGCATGGAGAGCCATCCGCAGAGCGTCCAGAGTAATTTCCCCCATCCTGATATACACCGGACGCCGGCCGATATCCTCCAGCGCATGGGCGTCCGACCCCTGAATACAGGCACGCTGCTTCGGGTAGCCACGCACCTCCCCGGCGTTCCACAACCCCTTGTTCCGGGGCACAGTTATTTCCAGGGCGCTGAGGTGGTCGCTGCCATGAATCGCTCTCTTAACCCGGCGGGGCTGGTTCGTTTCCAGAAACCCGCTCGGCCATCTCTCCACGTGAGCGGCAATGGCCAGCCCACCACGCTCTTCCACCTTCTCAAGGACCTCCTCAGTATTACCTCTGGCCTGGACAATGGCATCCCCCCGTCCTTCGCGGTCGACTCCGACGTAGTCCAGGAAATCGTGCAACTCTTCAACAGGCATATCCGTGGGAAACAGGGCCAGGATATGGCCACCTGCGGTCGATAGCTCTATTCCCGGAAAGATGCAGAGTCCTCTTTCTGTCGCCGCCTGCCTGACTCCCTCGATTCCTTCGACGGTATTGTGGTCCGTAATCGCAATCGCATCCAGACCGTCGGCCAGCGCAGCATCTACTATCTCCTCCGGAGTGACGGACATATCGCTGTAGCACGCCGATTTGGGGGTATGTACGTGCAGGTCTACTTTCCTGAATGGCAAAGCTCTACTTTCTCTTACCGCACCTGTCTGTCTATTCAGAACTGAAACCCGTCCATTTAAGCCAACTTTATTCTTAGGTTAGCAAGCAAGGCTTCCTTTTGTCAAAGGTAACCCGTTTGCCTAACACGACGCGACATAAATTGACAAACCACTAATAGTGATACTATTATTCTGAGAGGCGCACTCTTAAGTATTCCGACGTTGGATGTGGTTTTTTCACCTCTTAACTGGCCAGACTGGGAATTACTCAACTGCCCCGGATAATAATAAAGGGGGTAACTATCATAATGGCGTACGAAGAAATCATCTATTCCGTTGAAAACGGCAACATTGCCGTGATTACGTTGAACCGGCCTGAGGCCATGAATGCTCTGACTCACAAGACCCATGCCGAGCTTGGCCAGGCGATTGACGAGGCCAATCGCGACGACAAGATAAGGGTGATTGTGATTACCGGGGCTGGCCGTGGGTTCTGCGCCGGTGATGATGTCAAGACCATATTCCTCGGTGCCGGAGGTACTCAGGAAGAGAGGCAGAAAGCCTACCGGGAAGAGCAACTCCGGTACCTGCAGGGGGGACACATGACCGGCGGGTCTGAGGCACTTCTGACAATTAACAAGCCTTCCATTGCCGCGGTCAATGGCGCTGCTGTGGGCTACGGGTGTGACACTGCCCTGATGTGCGATATGAGGATAGCCTCGGAGCGGGCAAGGTTCGGCGAGGTTTTCCTCAGGGTGGGTCTGATTCCCGATGAGGCGCAGCTTATCCTGCCCCGGCTGGTCGGGCTGGCCAAGGCCTATGAGCTAGTGCTGACGACAGATATCATCGATGCCGAAGAGGCCTACCGCATCGGTCTGGTGAACAGGGTGGTACCCCATGAAGAACTGATGCCGGCGACGCTGGAAATGGCTGCCAAGATAGCCAGTAAACCGCCGATTTCGGTGCAGCTGGCCAAGGAAGGGATTCGGCGTTCAGTCAACATGCCGGTCGAGCAGTGGAAGGAATGGTACTCGTTCGCGATGCGTTTCTGTTTCGGCACGGAGGACCATCAGGAGGGTGCTCGGGCTTTCGTCGAGAAGAGAGAGCCGAAGTTCCGTGGCCTGTGAACCACGGCGGATAGCCTGATAGACTGCAACCGGTGAAGGTCCGGAGCAGACACATAAGACAACACTGGCCAGAGGTGGGTAAATGACAGTTTCCAGAAGAAAGCCTTCTCGAAAAACGGTATCCCGAAGAATAGTGCTGCACTTCCCGCGACGCCTCGTGGACCGGCCGATAGTCTATCGGCTGATAAAGGACTACGACCTTGAATTCAATATCCTCAAGGCTTCAGTGACCCCGGAAGAGGAAGGCCTGATGGTGCTCGAACTCAAGGGCAAGCAGGAAAAATATGACGCCGGCATCAGGTACATGGTCGACGCCGGAGTCAGGATACAATCCCTCAGCCAGAGTGTAACCCGCAACGAGGAACGGTGCACCCAGTGTGGTGTTTGCATGACCATCTGCCCCACCGGGGCTTTTGAGCTTGACGTGGAGACCAGAAGAGTGACATTCCATGATGATAAATGCCTTGCCTGCGGTCTTTGCATTAAGACCTGCCCACCGAGGGCGATGGAGCTACATTTCTAGGAACCAGCAGCAACTTCTTCATTGAATGTCGTGGCACAATCCGGCGGGATATGCTGGCAATAACCTTTTGAGTAAATGGCACCAAGGGTGAGGTGTGAAGAGGAAATGAGCGTAAAGATTAACATTCCATCGTATCTTCAGCCCTATGCTTCTGAGCAGGAGGTGGTTGAAGTATCGGGGAGCACGGCTGGGGAATGCCTTGACCGTCTTGTAGAGCGGTTTCCCGATATCAGCCGGATGCTTTACGTACAGGAGGGTGAGTTATTCGACTACGTCAGTATCTATGTCAACGGAGAATTCGCCAGCACTGACGAGCTTGCCAGGCCCGTTAAGGATGGGGACGAACTGCACATACTGTACATACTCGGTGGAGGCTGATACGCCGCTGGAACAGATACGATGTGAGCCTGTATAAAGCGGGTGGTAATGCACTGCGGGCTATTGGCACGGTTGACACACCGCTTGCCCGCAGGTAATATGATAGACAGTCAGGAGGAGGGATACGTGCAGATGTTCAAGACCAGAATCACGGAACTACTCGGAATTAAATACCCGATTCTCGCCGGGCCTATGGCCTACCTGTCGGGGCCGGAACTTGTCGCGGCCGTTTCCAATGCAGGGGGGATGGGTATTATTGCCTCGCTGACATACACCGATATAGACCAACTCCGGGAGGCAATCAGGAAGACAAAGGACCTCACCGATAAGCCTTTTGCCGTCAATGTTACCCTGCTTCCCATGGCCCGGACGGTCAATTACGAGGACTACTTCCAGGCTGTTCTGGACGAAGGAGTCAGCATTGTTGAGACGTCGGGCCGCAGCCCCGAGCCGTACATCAGGCTGCTCAAGAATGCCGGTGCGACGGTGATGCACCGGGCGACAAGGATAAGAGATATCTTGACGGCGGAACGTGTGGGAGCCGATGCGGTTACTATCCTCGGCACCGAGGCTGCCGGTCACCCGGGACAGGAGGAGGTTACTTCCATGGTCCGCATCCCGATAGCCGTTGATACCGTGAAGGTACCGGTTATCGCTGGCGGAGGTATTGCCGACGCCCGCGGTTTTGTTGCCGCACTGGCCATGGGTGCCGAAGGTGTGCTCATGGGTACCCGCTTCATGGCCAGCAAGGAATGTAACATGCATCCCAACGTCAAGGAATGGATGCTGGGAGTCGGTGAAGCGGATACGATACTCATCCAGAAGTCAATCAAGAACGCGTCCCGTGTGGTGAGGACCGAGCATACCGAGAAGATACTGGAGATGGAGAACCGGGGAGCCAGCCTGGAGGAGTTGCTGCCGATGATAAGCGGCCAGCTGGGAAGGAATACCTACGCAACCGGCGATGTCAGCGGGGCATCGATAACGGTCGGCCAGGTTGTCGGTCTGATACATGATGTCCCCACTGTCAAGGAAATCATTGACGGCATTATCAGCGAAGCCGGGGGCATTATGAAGCGCCTGGGCAAAATGGATGTCAATGCATAGCAATATCAGACGACAGCAGGAGGTGAAGCATAGTCCATACACACTGCATCGGTTTGGTGGGTAGTGGCGGATAAATACTGACCAGGAAGTTTGATAGAAGGAGATGACATAATGAAAACAGGAATGACCGAGCTATTCGGTATCAAGTACCCCATAATGCTGGCAGGAATGAACTGGCTTACCACACCAAAACTGGTTGCAGCCGTTTCCAATGCGGGAGGTCTTGGTGTCCTCTCCGCACAGTGGTATGCCGCCGACAAGCTAAGAGGTGCTATTAAGGAAATCCGGGAGCAGACCGACAAACCATTCGGTGTCAACCTCACCCTGGGAGTAGGGGCAAGGGAAAGGATTCCCGTAATCATCGAAGAGAAGGTACCGGTGCTGAATTACGCCCTGGGAAGACCCCCGGAGATTGCCCCTCTTATCGAAGCGGTACACAACTATGGCGGCAAGGTCATCGGGACGATTGCCATGCTCAGGCATGCCATGCGCTCCGAGCAGCTTGGCGCTGATTGCATTATTATCACCGGGTACGAGGCGGCATCCCACTCCGGTAATGTCGGTGCTCTGGTGCTGGTACCCACTATCGCCGAGGCAGTCAAGGTCCCGTGCATCGGTGCCGGCGGCTATGCCGACGGTCGTGGGCTGGCAGCAGCCCTGGCCCTGGGCGCCCAGGGTATATCGATGGGTAGCCGGCTAGCAGCTACCGATGAAGCCGAGGTAGCCGATACTGTCAAGCAGACCTGGGTTAATGCCAGCGAAGAAGACACCGTTATCGACCCGGCCTTTGATGGCATCAACTGCCGCGTGCTGCGCAACCCAGCCGCGGAAAAGCTGCTCGAAAAGAAAGCATTACCGCTATTCGACGCGATATCGGCCGGTATGCACATGAAGAAAACCCTGGGTCTTTCCTGGGGACAGCTTTTCAAGGAGGCCAACAACCTGAGGAGACAGGCGATTGGTGTTGGCGGCGGTCAGCGGGGTCTCGGCTCAGCAATGCGTTTTGCCGTCGGTGGACGCCTGTTCGCCAAAGCTACCGTGGAAGGCGACCCCGTGAATGGAATCCTGATGATAGGGCAGACCGTGGGCAGGATAAAGGATATCACCACTGTCGCCAATGTTATTGAACGCACCGTTAAAGAGGCTGAAGAGATACTGCAAACAATGAACAAACAGTTTGCCTCCTGAGACGAGACACAGTTCGGTAGCAGAGTGATATACAGAGCAGCGGGTACTGCCGGCATTCAGTCCAGCAGTACCCGCTCTTATCTGGAAGGGGGTCAGTACAGTGTTCAAGACCAGGCTTACCGGGTTACTGGGAATCGAATACCCCATAATCCAGGGCGCACTCGGGGGAGGGTTATCACGCGCCGAACTGGTATCGGCTGTCTCCAATGCCGGCGGACTCGGAATGATAACCTCGCTCAACCACCAGACCACCGACGAGTTACGCGAAGAAATCAGGAAGACCAAAGGCCTGACCGACAAGCCGTTCGGGGTGAACGTTACCCTGCTGCCGACGGTTCGACCGGTCAACTACGAAGAGTACTTTGCCGCTGCCCTTGAAGAGGGAGTGCACATAATCGAGACCTCCGGCCGCAGTCCCGATTCGTACATGAAAATGCTCAAGGATGCCGGGGCTATCGTAATGCACAAGGTCGGGAGTGCCAGGCACGCCAGGACAGCAGAACGCGTGGGAGTAGATGCGGTGAGCGTCGTCAGTTTTGAGGCGGCGGGACATCCCCTGCCCGACGACGTAGCATCATCCGTCCTTATCCCAATCTGTGTCGATGCCGTGAAGATACCCGTTATTGCCGCCGGCGGTATCGCCGATGCGCGCGGGCTTGTCTCCGCCCTGGCCCTGGGCGCTGAGGGTGTGCTCATGGGCACCCGTTTCACCGTCAGCAAGGAGTGTACCCTGCACGTGAAGGCTAAGGAATGGCTGCTCCAGATTGGTGAAGCCGATACCATGCTGGTCCACAAGGCCATCAACAATACGGAAAGGGTAATCAAGACCGGGTTCGCGCAGAGGATACTGGAGATGGAGGAAGGAGGAGCTCCACTGGAAGAGATACTCCCCCTGATAAGCGGTGACAAGGTGAGGGAGGCATACAATAGCGGAGACATCAGTGATGCCCTGTTCACCGTGGGTCAGGTTGTCGGACTTATCCACGATATCCCCAGCGTGAAGGAAATCATCGACGGTATCATCAGTGAAGCCAGGAACATCATCCGGCGACTTCAGTATATCGATACCGGTGCGAACCAGGCGGCTACCCGGTGACTTTCCTCGACCGCAGCCACTTCTGCTTTTGCTCCAGCCGAATCCGTTCGTCGGTAGGGCGGTAGCTGTACAGAAACCGGTCCCGAAAGGATTCGAAGGTGCCCTCCAGAATAGCGTCCCTCATCTTTCCCACCAGGCAGCTTATGAAGGTGAGGTTGTGGATTGTTGCCAGTCGGTAGGCGAGTAGCTCACGAGACCTGAAGAGGTGATGCAGGTACGCCGCCGAGAATGTCCGGCAGGTGTAGCAGTTGCACCCTTCCTCGATGGGTGCTTCCATCCGGGCGTAGGCAGCATTCTGTATATTCACTCGTCCCCTGGATGTAAACAGGGCACCATTCCGGGCGACACGGGTCGGTAGGGCACTGTCAAATATATCAATACCGCGAGCAGTCCCTTCGACGATATCCTCAGGTGAGCCGACACCCATGAGGTAGCGCGGTTTGCCGTTGGGTAGCAGAGCAGCCGTCTGCCCGGTGATATCCAGAGTTACCTGCTTCGGCTCGCCAATGCACAGTCCGCCGATAGCGTAGCCCGGGAAGTCCAGGGATACCAGGAACTCGGCCGACTCCCGTCGCAACTCGGGGATAACACCACCCTGCACGATAGCATAGAGCGCCTGTCTCTCAAGGCTGTGCGCTCGCTGGCATCGCTCCGCCCATTGGTGCGTTCGCACCATCGCCCGCCGCACCTGTTTCGGACTATTATCGACCGCCGGGCATTCGTCGAGGACCATAGCAATGTCGGCACCGAGCGCCTCCTGATACTGTACTACCAGTTCAGGGGTAAGGAAATGCTCGCTGCCGTCGATGTGAGAGCGGAACAACACGCCTTCATCATTTACCTTTCGCAGTGATGCCAGGCTGAATACCTGATACCCCCCGCTATCGGTAAGAATCGCCCCATCCCAGCTCATGAACCTGTGCAAACCGCCCAGCTTCTCGATTGCGGCAATGCCCGGCCGAAGATAGAGGTGGTAGGTATTGGCCAGCAGCATTGTCATACCGACACCCTTTATCTCTTCCGGGGTCAATGTCTTCACTGTGGCCTGGCTGCCCACCGGTAGCAGTACCGGCGTGGGTACGATACCATGGGGCGTTACCAACTCACCGGCGCGGGCCCGGCTCCCTGGGCATGTCTTCAGCAGTTGAAAAGAAGTAGCCTCGGCTGTCATCTCGAATCAATATCCTTCAGACCGAATGCGTAACGGTTGTGGTGCAGCAAGCAGCACCTGCAAGCAAGCTCAATACAGGTCCACCAGGTGGCGGCCCAGTAACCTGCGGACAACGGCCAGACACACGACGCAGACCAAGATGAAGATAACCGTCTTGTTTGTCCACCCGTGCGCGATAATGCCGAGGGCTGTCCCTGCCGCCGGAGGATGCTCCGTGTTCGTGACGGTCATCACGAAAATCGACAGCCCCACTGCTAGAGCACCTACCAGCCACGAAACGTACTCCCACTCCAGGGCCTGCTCCCTCAGGACTCCGTTCAGCAGCAGGAAGTAACACAGAGCGCCAACAGCCACCCCCACGGCATGACCGCCGACCAGTCTCCGCGCCTCGGCGGTACGGGACCGTGGTATAGCGAAAACAATAAAAGTGCTTGCCCCCAGAGCAGCAACGATGGCCGCATGTGTGAGCATCTCGACGAAATACAGGATTACGGCAACGACGGCAGTGGCAACAAGGCTCTGAAGTATGAAGCTCCTGGGATTCCGGAGGAACTCCCGGTCGACTACGCCAAGCAACTCTTTGTTTTTATCCACGGCTAGCGTGCTTCCTCCAAGTAACTCTGCAGGATTACGGCGGCCGCGGCGGCATCGTAGCGCACCTTCTTGCGGTTCTTCCTGCCGCCACTCTTCATCAGACGTCTTGCCGATACAGTCGTCAGGCGCTCATCCCGAAACTCCACCGGAACATCGATGCATCGGCACAGCTCCTGCACGAAATCCTGTACTTTACGTACCTGACTTCCAATAGTGCCATCCATAGAACGGGGCAAGCCAACGATTACCTGGCCAACCTCCTGCTGCTTCACAATGTCAGCAATGGCCTCGAACTCTTGACGCAGTTCGCTTCGCTCAATGATTGTAAACGGACTGGCCAGTATCCCGCCGGGGTCACTGAGGGCAACCCCTATCCTCCTATCGCCGATATCAAGCCCCATACTACGCATTTTAACCTTCGAGTTACTCAATGACTAAGGTGCCAGATGACTGCCCGCTGGTGTTTTTTACTGTCGTTTAAGGCACACCCTGTGTAATAAACACTCTATCTGATTAAGTGTCTGGAATCAAGCTTCCGTACACGTCCGAGACATCAGTGATACTCCAGTACAGCTGATGCTGGTTGTCACCGGAGAGCACCCATGCGATTAGCTACGGTACTGTCCGCCTCCTCATGTGGCAATGCCTTATCCCACTTACGCCTTTCTCTGGAGGAGAAAGGCGGCAATATCTGTTTGTGTGGGAAGCAGGCAAAGCCTGCTTCCCACACAAGAAAAACCTTCCCCTCCCTGCAGAGAGTGGTGTTACCCTTCTGTCTGAATGAGAGCGACTTTATCAAGGACAGGTTGGTAGTGAAACGGAAACTCATGTAGTAGTAACACTACAAGTATCGGCTGCCGTCGCAGCTTGCAACATCATGACACATTCGGCATAATTTAGTGTGATACTCCCATGGTTGCATCGTATCAGTAAGTGCGGGGCAACCCTGGGATGCTTCATAGCTGGAGATGCACCAGGGTGAGTACTATTAACGAAGTCAAGAGCGCCCGGGAGACCTTTACCGAGCTCTATGAGGAGTTCCTTCCCAGGGTCTTCCGGTATATTAAATACCGGGTGAATAGCGTGCAGGTAGCAGAAGACCTGACATCGGGGACATTTGAGAAGGCCTTGACCAACTTCACCAGGTTCTCCAGCAACAAGGCCTCGTTTTCGACATGGATATTTACCATTGCCCGAAATACGGTTATCGATTATTACCGGGTACACGGCAGGCGGCCGACGGTGTCACTGGAAAAAGCCGAGATTGACGTATCATCACCGGAGTTGCCGCCAGATGAAGCAGTGGAGAAACAGGAAGAGCGGGAGAAGTTACGGGAGTGTCTCTCCAAGCTTTCCAGAGAAGAGCAGGAGCTCATTTCCCTGAAGTTTGGCTCAGGGCTGAATAACCGGCAGATTGCCGGGGTGACGGGCCTGTCAGAATCGAATGTAGGTACCAGGCTCTACCGGGCAGTGCGGAAGCTGAGAGACAGCTTCCCGGAGGCGAAGAATGCCCAGGCGTAAGAGGGAAGAGCAGGACTTCCTGGAGAACATCGAACGGCTGATTGCCGGCGAAGGGGTCAGCATTGGTGAGGACACCGATGAAGACCTCCGTACGGCTATCGAGTTCAGCCGCAGGCTGTCTGACCTCCATACCGGTCCCTCGGTGGAGTTCAAGGACAAGTTGAAGTCGCGATTACTCCTGAAGCTGACCGAGCAGGAAGTTGCTGCCCGGCAGAGAGTCGAGAAGAACTGGTTCCGGGACATTCTGGACAGGCTGGTGCCACAGAGCCCGGTATGGCGTACTGCGACGGTCACCCTGGTCATGATTGTTGCCGTGGTTACGGTGATGTGGCGGACAGGGATGTTCACAGGGGTACCAGTTGTGGAGGGTGAGATGCTGAAGGGCGTGGCACGCGACGGCGAGCAGGTGGCCGCTGTGATGGAAGCCGAGGTCGAAGAAGCAGCTGTTGAAGCTCCCCTGGTCGGGCTTACCAAGGAGTCACCGGCCCCGACGCTGGAAGTGGCTATGGTGTCTCTGTTCGACATGCAGGTAACACCCTCAGAATCGACTATCGCGGAATACGGGCATGAGGTGAGCTATCAACTGACCTTCAGTAACACCAGTGACGAGACCATCGTAGTTACCCCGTTCCCTCCGAGATTCACCATAGCAGGTGACGGTACTCTGAGACCGGTCCGCATAATGACCGAAGGTGACCGGAGTATAGAAGTGGGAGCTTCAGCCAGCATTGTGTATGTCTTTACCTGGGACCAGCGTGACGATGACGATACCCAGGTCCCCGCCGACTGGTACACCGTCTATACAGGCACGGTAACTGTGACCGGCAGTGAGCAGTCGTCGACGGTTGACTTCCCGCCTCTGCCCCGTATACTTGTACAATCCCCCTAGAGCATATCGGGAGTCCCGTATCTCTCTCCGGGACTGATTCCTTCGTCATACCTTGTCCTCATTCGTAAACCAGACTTTCCGTATGGGTTTTCGTATCCTTTTCACTCTCATGCCTGTCAGGTGTAGCTGTGACCGTCTCTTCGTCATTCGTCGTGAAATATACGTTTTGTTCCCGATAGGGTGTGATACTTCAGCCTTTACTGCGTATAACAGGTTAGAAGTTATACAAACAGGACGATACCAGGGAGGTACAGGATGGTCAGGGAGAAGATAAACGCAACAATCATCATGGAAGAGGATATCGATTCTCTACTCGCGGAATGGGACATGGTCCCTGCCTGGATAAAGGTGCACGTGTCTGCCAAACGACCTGCCCACCGTTACGAAGGCCAGTTCGCAATGACTGATGAGGGTCTGTTCTTCATGGGGCGCGATATGAAAGAGGGGAAGTCCTTTGAGATGGAGATACCGACGGAGTCCATCACGAGTATCGGCCTGGGGTTTAGCGAAAGAATGCAGGAAAGCATAGACCCGGTGTTCGGCGCCGGCGGACCGGTACCGATTGCCGTGGAATTCTCGGAGGACGGGCGCACCCGGAGGGCTTACATCAGCACCTGTGCTGACAACTACTCTGCCCACATGAACGTAAATAATGCCAGATGGTACGAGATGCTGGATGAAACTCTGGCCGAGAGGGAGCGTCATGACATACCCGTTCGCAGAGAGCGGGAACCGGTACTTGCCTGACAGGATATAGCCTATGCACTATCAGGGATGAGAATTGGAGGAGGATAATTATGTGGATATTCAAGTACCTGGACTGCCTGATACATGGACACACTATCACGGAGATGGTCTGTCAGAGTGTGAACCGGAGATACAACTACCACTATTGCCTGAGGTGCGGCAGGTTGACACCCGGTAAATAGGGGAATACGCAGAACCCGAGGGAGGACACAGGGAGATGAAAGAAAAAGCAATATTGCTGGGCCTGATACTCATAGCTGCAGTAGCTCTTACCGCATGCAGCGCTAACAATCGGGTAACAGTGGAAGGACCGACAGTCGACAACACCACTGAGCAGGCTGACACAGGAGTCCTGACTGAGGTATTTATTGACGAATCACAGTATGGTCAGACCATCGAAGTAGCCGCGGGATGTCTGGTTACGATAACGCTGGAGTCGAATGCCACTACCGGCTTTAAGTGGGAGCTTTCCGAGCCGGTTGATGAGGGCATGCTGGCACTGATAAAGAGTGAATATGTCCTCAATAATGAAACAAATCAAGATAAACCGGTAGCCGGAGCCGGAAGCACCGAAGTATGGACTTTCGAAACGCTTACACCCGGTGATGCCACGATTTCGATGGCTTACAGTCGCCCCTGGGAGGGAGGCGAAAAAGGCGTCAAGACATTTGCACTGACGATACGGAGTCTGTCTGGTAGAGCTCCGTAGAAGGGGCATGGCAGGTGGTTCTAGAAGAGGTCGGCATTCCTCGACCTCTTTCGCTTTTTCAGGTACAGAAACGAGAACCGCTGGCTCTTCAGGCCCCGATAATCATACCAGGGAAGCCTCAATTCGTACCGTCTTGTGTCTGCCTGCTGCGGACCGGAGACATCATCAGCGCCGCAATGAGTGCTGCTACCGGTATCGCGGACATGGCAAGCCATATGCCCTGGTAGCTACCCCAGGTGTCAAAAACCCAGCCTGCCAGGGCCGGGCCTCCGATGCTCCCTGCCATGTTAATGCCAATAACCAGGCCAAAGACGGTGCCGAAGCTGCGACGGCCGAAGTACTCCTGAATCAGCGAAGGTCTCATTGCATTGAGCCCGCCGTACCCAATCCCGAACAGAACCAGAAAGGGCACCAGTAACCACGTTCCGGCAGTGGCGGTATATCCAAAACAGAACAGTCCCAAGCCCATCATGGAGAAACCGACCGCTGTGGTCATTTTCCGGTTGAACCGGTCACCAAACCAGCCGAAACTAAGTCGGCCGAAGATGCTGGCCAGCGGGATGGCAGTTGCCACGATACTTGAAGTTGACCGTGATACACCGATACTGCTCAGGTAGGGCATAACGTGGGTGATAATGGCCGTCACCAGAAAGACATGGCAGGTGAAGGCGAGGGCCACAATCCAGAAGGTGACGCTTCTGAGTACTTGCCTGACACTGATGTCTGCAACGTCAGGCTCCGACGAGGTAATAGCAGGAATACCATCAGCAGATAAGGTTCGGTCTGCTGTCTCTCCGTCCGGCAGATAGCCGTATTGCTCAGGCTTGTGGCGGAAGACTCCGGAGAGCAGTACCGGTATAAAGAGCATCCCCGCGGCAAGGAGCATAATTGTCGGGCGCCAGTCGTAGGTTTCAATCAGCTTGACCAGTGCCGGTACCATCAGGCCACCGAAGCCGAAGCCGCAGATGGCTATACCACTGGCGATACCCACTCTACGCCGGAACCAGTTGGCCACCGCTGTCATAAGGACAGTCATGGTGCAGGCGCTCATGCCGATGGCGATAAGAATAAAGGCACCGTAGAACATACCGAGGGAAGTAGTCTGGCTGAGCATGTACAGCCCCAGAGAGGCCAGAATTGCCCCACCAAATATCAGTCTCCTCGGACCCCAGCGGTCGGTCAGGATACCAACCAGTGGTGCCAGCAAGCCCATCTCCAGGCCACGCAGTGAGGCGGCCAGTGATATATGTGTGTAGCTCCAACCCATCTCGTTGGCTATCGGTTCGAAGATGGCTGTGAAGCCGTAGAATACCCCGCCACCAACGTACAGTGCGATAGCAAATGAGGCAGCGACAATCCACCACCCGTAGAAAATGGCAGGACGTCTGATTCTCATACTGTACCAGTCACCACGGCTTCACTGGCCCTTTCTTTGGCAGACGTGTGCAACGAAGCAGGGGGTTGCAGTCGCCGGCTTGCTTCCGGGGTTGAGCGACTGTCTATACCTAATATACAGAGTACGAGTGATTCCGACAACCGGCAGGTGTGCTGGTATTGCGAATACCGCATTTGCTATAATGGCATGATGCAGGGGCACTGGCTCGAAGGTTCTTATCCTCTCCCATTGTTCATGTCTTATTAATTTAATGTCAGGCCTGAAATACCATACTTGAGGCAACGATGAAATTCACTAAAATGCAGGGTGCCGGTAATGATTTTGTGCTGGTAGAAGCCGGCAATAGTCAGCGCGATTGGTCGGAACTGGCGGTGGACATGTGCGACCGACATTTCGGTGTTGGTGCCGATGGCTTGCTCATCCTGCTGCCATCAGATAGGGCGGACTTCCGTATGAGAATCTTCAATGCGGATGGGTCCGAGTCCAGTGCTTGTGGAAATGGCCTGAGATGCATGGTCAAGTACTTCATGGATAGCCAGGTGGGAAATAAGAGGGCTGCCGAAATATCGGTAGAGACTATGGCCGGGATTCGTATAGCGCGGATTCGAAAGACTGACGGCGAGGTGGCTGAGATTCAGGTCGAAATGGGTAAACCGGGCATCGGGCAGGAAAATGCCCCGGTAGAACCGGATAGAGAGGACGATGCTGCTCTTGACATAAAGGCACGGATGAGTCGCTCGATAACTGTATTGGGCAGGGGACTGGACCTGTTTGTGGTGTCAATGAGTAATCCTCATGCCATCCTTTTCACTGAAGAACCGGTTTCGGAATTTCCATTATCTGAGATAGGGCCACAGGTAGAATGCTACCCGGAATTTCCCGGTAGAACCAACTACGAAGTTGTTAACGTTCGGAGTCGTAATCTGGTTGAAGCTCGTGTCTGGGAGCGGGGAGTAGGGGAGACCCTGGCCTGTGGAAGTGGTGCCTGTGCGATAAGTGTCGCCGCTCAGCTGCTTGGCTATGTGGACCGCAGGGTTGACGTGGCATTACCGGGGGGAGTACTGAACGTAGAGTGGGACGGAGCAGGGGAAGTGTTTCTCAGTGGACCGGCGGAGACGGTTTTCAGTGGAGAATGGCTCTGAGCAATAGCGAGTGATGGAACGCGGAAGAGGAAGGCGATAGTTACGATGAAAATGACCAAAAGGGTTGAGAAATTACCCCCTTACCTTTTTGTGGAAATCAGCAGGAAGATTGCTGAGAAACGGGCGAGAGGTGAAGAAGTAATCAGCTTCGGCATCGGTGACCCGGATATGCCAACACCACCCCATATAATAGAGAGGTTATGCCAGGAAGCTAAAAAACCGGCCAACCATCGCTATCCGGAGTCGGAGGGGTTGCCCGAACTCCGACAGACGATAGCCGATTGGTATCAGAGGCGATTTAATGTTTCCCTGGACCCTGAGACAGAGGTATTACCCCTTATTGGTACCAAAGAGGGTATCGGGCACATGGCCTTCTGTTTTGCCGAACCCGGGGATAATGTCCTGGTACCGGACCCGGGATACCCCGTCTACTCGGTGGGTACGCTTCTGGCCGGTGCAGAGCCTTACTATATGCCTCTCCTGGAAAAGAACAATTTCCTGCCTGACCTGCGTCAGATACCGGAAGACGTATTGAGGAAGGCTACTCTCATGTGGATTAATTACCCCAACAACCCGACTTCCGCAGTAGCTGACCTTCCGTTCTACATCGGGGTAGTGGAATTTGCCCGTGAGCATGATATTTGTGTATGTCATGACGGGCCGTACTCTGAGGTCGCTTATGACGGCTACCGACCGGTCAGCTTTCTTCAGGCAGACGGAGCCAGGGACACAGGCGTGGAGTTCCATTCCCTTTCCAAGAGCTACAACATGACCGGATGGCGTATTGGCATGGTCGTGGGTAATCCTGTAATGATAGATGCCCTGAAGCGCTTGAAGTCAAATCTGGATTCCGGTATCCCGCAGGCAATCCAGTACGCAGCGATTGAAGCTATGACTGGTCCGCAGGACTGTATCGAGGAACACAATGCCGTCTACCAGAGGCGACGTGACCTGGTGGTCGATATGCTGATAAGAATGGGTCTGGAGGTAACTCCTCCGCGAGCGAGCCTGTACGTCTGGGCGAAGGTCCCACAGGGCTATAATTCCGTGGAGTTCGCTAATGACCTGCTGGAGAAGGTCGGTGTGGTCGTGACCCCGGGAATTGGCTACGGCAATAACGGTGAGGGCTATGTAAGGTTATCCCTGACACTACCTGACGCCGGCCTGGTGAAAGGTCTGTCCCGTCTTGCCGAATGGCAGGACTCCAGGAATCAGTTTAAGCGCAGAGTGTAGTCCGGATACAGTCGGAGTATTCTGGCAAGAGAGGTTTCAAGATAACAAAGACCACTGTTGTCACTCAATCACCTACGGAGCGCGCTTTCCTGGTGGCAGTTACCAGGAAGTCCGGGGTTAATACGGTATCTACCGAAGATTCTCTGGACGAGTTGGCACAGCTCGCCGGAACGGCAGGTGCCCGGGTGGTTGGTAGGCTCATCCAATCCCTTCCGGTACCCTCGAAATCGTACTATGTGGGTAAAGGAAAGCTTGCTGAGCTTCAATCGCTGAAGGAGGCTGCTGGCTATGATGTTGCTATCTTCGACGACGAACTCTCGCCACTGCAGCAGCGGAATCTGGAAGAGAGCCTTGATGTAAAAATTATTGACCGACCTGCATTGATTCTGGATGTCTTCGCCAGGCGCGCCCGGACCCGCGAAGGCCAGCTTCAAGTAGAGCTGGCACAGCACCAGTACCTGTTGCCGCGCCTGGCCGGGCAGTGGAGCCACCTGGAGAGACTCGGCGGTGGTATTGGCACCAGGGGCCCGGGTGAATCGCAGCTAGAGACCGACAGGCGTCTTATCCGGCGCAGGATTCATAACCTGAACCAGCAGATAGAGCGGGTCAGGAAGCAACGTATGCTGTACCGCCAACGGCGAAGGAAGAGCGGTATCCCGGTGGTGGCGCTGGTGGGATACACAAATGCCGGCAAGAGTACGCTGCTGAATGCCCTCAGTCAGGCGGACGTTCCCAGTGAGGACAGGCTTTTCACGACCCTGGACCCAACCACGAGACGAATCACCCTTGCGGACCGGAGTCCTGTCCTTTTGAGCGATACGGTTGGATTCATACGTAAGCTGCCACCAGCCATAATAACCGCATTCCGCGCGACACTCGAGGAACTGTCCGAGGCCAGTATGCTCCTCCATGTGGTCGATTTCGCCTCACACCGTGCTCCGGATGAATGCCAGACAGTGGAAGACATCCTTGCCGACCTGAACCTGGCCGACAAGCCGATTGTCACGGCTCTGAACAAGAGCGACCTTCTCCTGGACAGCAGTCGTACCTGGACGGAGCAGGAAGCCCTGGAGCACCTTTCATCTCAGGGTGAGAGTCAGAACGAGAAAGTGGCCCTTATCTCCGCGGCAAGAAAATGGGGACTATCAGGATTGCTGGAATTAATAGCTCTTACCCTGGCTGATAATTCCACACGGGTACGTGCTTAGTCCGGTTGACTGCAAAGGCTACATGGTCGGGTCAGGCATCTACGGCAGGCGTCAAACTATCAGATATCAAGCACAGCCTGGCCGGCTAGAACCCGTTTGACGGTCTTTCGTGCCCAGGGTTCGAAATACATGTCTACTCCGACCACGCTCTTACCCTGTTTGTAGGGGACCCGGTAGAGGGTGGCATTCCACCTGGAGAGACGATGGTATACACCGTTGTCGTCGGTATAGAGGGCCAGCTTGTTGCCGATTCTTCGCAGTTCAGCTACCATTTGGCATACTTTACTACAAAGAATGGTGATAAGCAATACCTTTTTACAGCCGGATTATCATTATTCGGGTGCTTTACTGCCAGGAAGTACTTTACATAAACATTATCTGCTCATAGAAGGTTTTTTGAGAGAGTAAAACGTTCGCTTAAAAGATTGGCTTTGTAAACGACGCACTGAGAGCCAAATCTGGGCCCCTTAATATGCATTATCGGTCTTCCGGTAATGCCCGGCACTGTAAAACACGCTTTCAGGGCTTTTACCATAAATGTGTTGCAAGGGACGCTCTAACCCTCTTTAATCTCATAATAGAGGTTAACGATGTAAGCATGGTTATACTGAAAAAGGTAATTGAACAAGATATGCCGACAGTGCAGGGGATTAAAGTAGATTGTGAAGGGGCGCACTATTAGTGTTATGTAGCGTTACACACGTGCAGGACCCCGGGTACAAGGTTTGTGCCCTACTGAAGCACCAAATTTCACACATGGGTTGCAACGTAGGGTACAATGACGTCATGAGAGCAAAATCTACGGTTGCAGACAGCGTGAGTCGTGATGTAATAGAGGAGCCGTGCAACAAGTGGCAGTCTGACATAATACTGATGGGAATAGCGCACAGGGAGTAGTTGTTGAATATTCTCTTAGCAGGTGTTTTCCCGGGAGGAGAGTCTATTCTTCAATTGGCCAGGTGCCGGGTTCCACCTGCTGAGACAGGTTCCAGCGCAGTTCCTGGTCATGCCGTTTCTCAGTTTCTTTACTGAGACGTTCAACTTCTTTGAGTGTCCGCTTATACGCATCTTTGTACTGGTCCAGCTGGGTTTCCAGTTCCGGGACACGTTTTAGGGCGGTGAATGCCGTTATCATCAATTCGATGAGGTCATCTATGGATGCCGGGACAGAAGATGCAGTGGATTTTGATGGAATGTCTGCCGGAGCAGTGGCAGAGGGCGATGAAGAACTTCTGAGCTTTCTGGCCGCTCGCTCATTCTTAAGCAGACCCTGGTTGATGAAGTCTTTACGGTGCAGGTCGACTGCCTGACGGCTCACTCCAAAGCGCTCAGCGACCTGCTGAGTGGAGCTGCCTTCTTGCAGCATCCGCAGTACGATATCACGGTCAACTATGGGTTTTCTTGCCATTGTTTCTCTACTAGCAATAATTTAGCAATAATTACACTTCCATTATATCATGGCAAGTTTAATATGTCAAGTGTAATATAATGCAAGTAACGGTATTACTTTGCCGGGTAAGGGAGCCTGTATCGAGTTTGGGTCGACCAGGCCCCCTTACTGGGTCCTCAGTGGTTCTTTGTGGTTTCTTAGCCTGCCTTACCTTAGTTCTTTGAGTGTCGTGCTCCCTTTAAGCTGGGCCAGGAGGGCCAGGTACCGGAACACCTGCTTGGCTTTACCCGATAGCACTATAACATTTCTCATCAATCCGTCACCGTCCATTAATAGCCTTACAATACTTGCCTTAATAATATATTGCCTTAATAATATATGCAAGTTAATATAGCGCAAGTAAAGCGTATTGGTTAGAGTATACGCAAGTATAGGGGCTATTATCGGACTGGTTCTCACTAATTCACGCAAGTTTGGAATCACACGTGTTTTATGCGATACGGATATGGTAATGGGACAGACAGATTATCCGGCTATACGTTGTGGAGTGGATAGAAAGCTCGTGAGAACTCGCAAATGCTCGCTATTACGGCAATATATGAGATGAGCGGGGTTACTACGGGAATGATGTGGTTAGAGGTATGGGGGATGGTGGGCTCGGTAGGATTCGAACCTACGACCAATCGGTTATGAGCCGACCGCTCTGCCGCTGAGCTACGAGCCCGTATGCCAATTGATTACTCCCCTACCCTGTATCATAAAACGGGGTCAGAGGAAATCCTGAGTGGCGGGTCAAGCAGAATTATACTGCATGGGGTGTTCGTGGTCAATGTGCTGTTGTGAGGTGCTCAGGACATCAGCGACACTCTCCGGTACAGCTGATGCTGGTTTATGCCAGGTCTTCGAGTTCGCGTAGCTGTTCACGGGTGCCGATGACTACCAGTTCATCGAGGACAGTATCCTCGGGCGGGTTGGTCAGGAGATTGCCATTTCTTTTCTGTATGGCAAGGATGGTAGCTCCCCGGCTATACTTCCGACTGTCCTCGATGGTTTTCCCTGCCACCGGAGAACCGCTGGTGAGCCTCACATTCTCCAGGATGAGGTGACCGGCGCGGCTCCGCATAGCGGTGTCAATAAACGATCACCCTTCGATAACCATGTACCCGACTGTGCCGGTGGTCACAACGATGACAAAACCGGATATTTCCGTTATGAAGTGTCTTCGGGTATTCATCTCATCCCTTACGCGAGCTGTTTCTCAAAGCTGATATCGTTTCGTCAATATACGTGATATGTCGGCCAGGAAAGTGAAAGCCTTCTCAACCAGTTGTTCTTCCCTGCCGGGTACCTGGCCTGTTTTCTTTGCTTGCTTGTCCGTTCTTTCTCCCGGAGCCCCTACCTGGCCGATATCCTTGAGACAGCACCTTGCCGGGGCAATCAGCGCCTGTTCGGCAAGCTGTCTTGCCGTTGCGACACTATTTGCAGCAATCACTTCCCAGTAACCGGAGAGCCGTTTTGCCAGGCTTGTCGGGGTCTCTATACTCATGCTGAAAGAATCAACCGGAACAATTCCCCAGGAAATGATACCATCCCTGGCAAGGAACTCGGCTATCGCTCCGGAATAATCCCTGGGCATTATCTCAATCTGATAGGCGTCAAAAGACAGTATCTCAATGCCGAGGTCAAGCAGATAAGGTAGGTTGACATTGGCACAGAGGTGCAGCGCCCGCGGACCCTCGATGCCTCTGATAAAGGACACGTAGTCCTGCCTTGCCTGGATATCGTGGTACCCCGTCATGCCGCTAAATACCCATCCCAACCCCGGTTCATCCAGCCAGACGAAGGCATTAGCATTCTTCTCACGAAGCTCCTGGTACTGGGCATTGGCCTTTCGCTGCATAAAGTCAAAAAGGATGGTCCTCAGTTCATCATTATAGATAATTGGCCGGTTGTTCTCGTCAACGACCTTGAAACCGAAGCTTACCGGCCCAATCTGCTGTCCACGTATAGCCACATACTCTCCGAGCGGCCCCTCCATGAAGCGATGGTAGACTACCGAGTACTCCGGAGTGAGACGGAAGGCAGTCGGGTCTGTCATTTTCTCCGAGTAGGCAGCAAGTTCTTCGATGAACCTGGCGGTATCCAAAGTTATTTTGCCTGTCGCGGTATCGACATATATGCCGGGAAAGCCTTCCGATGCCTGGACATACATGTCCTCGAAAAGACTGACCCTGGGAAGCTGCGGCCAGAAGGGAATGTCCAGGGCAAGGGCAAGCTCAAGCGCTCTGTCGATATTCCTGTGGGGCATGATTCCCATGGCGGTGGTACGACACCTTGCCTCAAACTTCATCTTATCCCCAACGTTGTACCTGCCTATGGGATACGTGAGAATCTGCCTTCCCTGCGATTCAGTATAGCCGATAGTGAACAAGATGGCGAGGACTCGTACTCGTCCAGCACATTAGTTACACTCCGGTACAGTCGAGGCTGGTTGCCACTGGAGAGTGCCTGTGCGGTTAGCTGTGGTACTGGCTATCTCCTCATGAGGCATTGCCTCATCTTCCCCTTGCCCTCTTCTCCAGAAGAGAAGGAGGCGGATATTTATTTATGTGGGAAGCAGGCAAAGCCTGCTTCCCACATAAGAAGAAAACTTCCCCTCCCTGCTGAGAGTTGTGTTACTCTTCTGTCTGAGAGAGAGCAGGACTACCTGAAAGCAAGCGGCCCCGTTCTTGAACGGGGCCGCAGTTGTGACTCAATCAACCGGTCATGGTATTATTGTCAGTCTACTGTACAACGCCTTCGATGACCAGTTCGGCAATTTCGTCGTCGGTCATGCCGAGTATTTCCTTGAAAGCGAATTCATTGTGCTCGCCATACAGCGGAGCCCGCTCTATTTGACAGGGTGTTTTTGAGAGGACACAGGGCTGCCTGGGTGGCCGGTAGCGGCCCAGCTCGGGGTGGTCGCGCCACTGGAAGAACTCGCGGTACAGTAGTTGGGGGTCGTTATCCAAGTGGTCTTCCGGGGTATTCACCATCCCGGCGGGGACACCAGCGGCCTGCATGGTTGCCATCACTCCGCGGTCTTCGCGGTTGACGGTGAACGCGGTGACCAATACCTCAAGCTCGTCCTCGTTCTCCTTCCTTCCCTCAAAAGTGGCGAATCTGGGGTCATCGGTAGCCCATGCGGGACTACCTATGGCATGACCGAAGGCCTGCCATTCCTCGTCACTGAACACGGTAACAGCGCACCATTTGTCCACGCCCTTGCAGCGGAAGACCCCGTGTGGAGCGCCGTAGGGGTCACGGTTTCCCATTCTCCCGGCTACGCGCTTGTTTACGTCGTAGTCCAGCATCAATGGGCCAACGAAGTGCAGACTCCCCTGGTGCTGGGCCATGTCCAGGAACTGCCCTTTTCCTGTGCGGCGGCGGTAGTCGAGTGCGGCAAGGATAGTCACGGCATTGAATCGCGGGGCGATGTAGTCCGTGTAGAAGCCAACCTCCCCGGGTATCCTGTCAGGCCAACCCGAAATCTGGCTGATACCGGATATCGCGGTTAGCTGGTCTCCGTAACCCGGACTATTGTGCCACGGTCCCGTCTGCCCCATCAGGCTGGAACTCATCATGATGATGTCCGGCTTTATCTCTCTGAGCACCTCGTAGCTAAGGCCCATCCTTTCCATGGCGCCGCCGGCGAAGTTGTCGGCGACGATGTCAGCCCAGGCGACGAATCTCTTGGCGATATCCTTGCCTCCGGGAAGACCCAGGTTGACCGAGCAACTCATCTTGCTTGTGCTCTGAGAATTGAAGATAGCGCCACGATTCGGTCCCGGGACGTCATCCTTGAACGGCGGCTGTATCCGCCAGACATCCGGCCTCACCTTGCTCTCGATTCTGAGTACCGTGGCCCCGAAATCAGACAGTACCTTGGTGCTCGTTGGCCCCGTCCAGACCCAGGTGAAATCGGCAACCTTTATCCCTTCAAGCGGTTTCTTTGACATGCTTTTCCTCCTGCCTCTGTTTGCTCCTCACTAGGAGTGTGCTGAAAAACCCTTTCGACTATCCCCGTGCAGCCCATATGGGCCGCCTTACCCTTCCTGGCCAGGAAGGGGGGGGGAGATTATGCCTGGGGATACCCCCAGGTCTGGGGGACACCCCCAGACCCCTGCCAGAAGGGGGCGCCTCTCAGAAGAGGCAGGCCCTTCAGAAAGGGCACGCCCTCTGGACTCCCCTTTTTCAGCACCCTGCTAGACAACGCCGTCCTGCTTCAGTCTGGCCAGTGATTCCCTGGAGATGCCCAGTTCCTCAACGTATATTTCATCGTTATGCTCCCCTACCAGCGGGGCACGTCGTGATATCACGGGCGGGGTCTCCGAGGCATTGGACCACCTGCCGGGATACCTTATGCTGGTATCCAGCTCGGGATGTTCAACCTGGGGCCAGAACTCACGAGCGGCAAGCTGTGGGCTCTCTGCCATATCATTGGCGGCGGCTACCGGATAGAGCATGATGCGGTACTTGATGGCACCGGTCATCATCTCTGCCTTGGTATGGGTCATGAAGAAGCTGATGGTCTGCTCCTCCATCCGGTCAATAACCTCCTGGGTGGTAGTGAAGTGGCTGAAGGTCTGCCAGTCGAAGCTCTTGAACCAGTCATCGGCCATGCCTTCTTCGGCCATCCAGTTGACGAGCGGGATGCTGTGCCGCACCGCATTCGGTCCGCCAGTATAGCGCCACATGACATAGCCGTCCTTGCAGGGCCAGATGTGCCGCACATCGACGGGCATTGGGGAAACTCCCCGTGGCCGATGTCTCCGGTTGAAGTCCCAGTCCCCTACCGGGAAGAAGCTCATGCATTCCTGGATGGACACGTCAACGTGCTGGCCTTCACCGGAGTCCCCGCGGTGGTACAGTGCGACGAGTGCCCCGACGACTGCCTCGGTTCCCGCGTGGAAGTAGGTCTGAGCGTGATGGCTAATCCGGTAAGGGGTCCGGTCATGGTCGCCGAAGGAGCGCATAAGCGGTCCTGCCCCCGTTGCCCAGAGCGCAAGGTCAGAAGCCTTGAAGTCCTTCTGAGGTCCGGTCTGCCCGTAGGGTGTGATGGAGACCATGATAATGCCCGGGTTAATCTTCTCCAGTTCCGTATAATCCAGTCCAAGTCTGTCCATGTACCCCGGCGGGAAAGACTCGACAACAAAGTCGGCGGTCTTCACCAGCTTCCGGAAGATATCTCTGCCTTCCACCGTCTCAATATCCAGGGTTATTCCTCGTTTGCTGGTGTTCACAGCGAACCAGTACAGGCTTTTCTCCGGGTCTTTTTCGTCATGATAGAACGGCCCGATGTCGCGTGCCGGGTCGCCTCCGGGTCTCTCAATCTTGAGCACGTCAGCGCCCATGTCGCCCATCAGCTTACCGCACATCAGACCCCTCTCATCGGCGAGGTCAAGGACACGATACGGGCTGAGCATGCCTTCGGTCTTCTCCGCCATCGAAACCTCCTTGTGCAGACTGCTGTCCGGTTGCCAGACAGCGTTCACATTATAGCACCATTTACTGAGGGACAACACGTCCGGGACAGGGAAAGCCAGGTCCGGGGGAGGCAGGTGAGCATTCCAGATGGTCAAGGCAAGGGACAAACAAGACCATAGAGGCGAAGACCATTATGTCAAGTGGGCTTTTTGGAACAGTTCCCGAACTTCTGTTTGAGAAGAAGGGGCTGATTCCGGCTTTGCAGCAGTTGTTTTTGTCCTACCTGAAACCCAAGGGTTAACGCTATTCACCTGTGCTCTGTTAAAATATAGCCGACGGGTTTCAGGCAGAACTATGAATCAATTAGATCCGGTTGTGACCATTGCCATTCTGCTGGCAGCAGCATTAGTTGGTGGAATGATAGCCCATCGACTAAGACAGCCAATTATCCTGGGCTACCTGGTAATCGGCGTAGCCGTTGGGCCTCATGCTCTTGGCTTGATAGGTGACCTGGAACTTGTTGAAGCGGCTGCTACCATAGGCGTTGCCCTGTTGATGTTTACCCTGGGTCTGGAAATCTCGATAGCTCAATTGCGTGAAGTTGGCAGGATAGGCGTATGGGGTGGTATTACCCAAATTGTGGCTACCCTCGCTCTAGGGCTCATTGCAGGATACTTTCTATTCCGATGGCCTCTACCCCAGGCTGGCTTGTTTGGTTTGATTATCTCTCTCAGCAGCACGGCAGTATGCCTGAAAATACTGATGGAGCGAGGGGAACTGGTCTCGGTGCATGGGCGAATAATGATTGCCATCCTTATTGTTCAGGATATCGGTGTAGTAGTTATGATGGTGGTCATACCTTTAATGAGTGGTATGACAGAGAACATACCACTTACTCTGGCTACAGCTGCAGGAAAAGCACTTCTTTTTATCGGGTTAGCTATCATATTGGGACGATGGGGACTTCCCTGGCTATTGGGCAGGGTTGGCGGTGTTCGAGCTCGAGAACTGTTTCTGTTAACCGTTCTTGTATTGTGTCTGGGTGCCGCAGTAGGTACTCAGATTTTAGGCCTATCAATCGTGTTTGGAGCTTTCCTGGTCGGACTGGTGTTGCGTGAAACAAGGTTTGTACATCAGGCACTGGCAGAGATTACGCCCTTACGCGATATTTTTGCTACTCTTTTCTTTGTTTCTCTGGGTATGCTGCTTGACCCCCTTTTCCTGATTAATAACTGGCAATCAGTAGCACTGCTGGTGGTGGCCATCATCACCCTGAAACTCCTGGTTGTTTTTGGTACTGTTCGACTTTTTGGCTTTAGTTCCCGTATAGCCGTCCTGACTGGTGCCGGTCTTTTTCAGATTGGTGAGTTTAGCTTCATCCTGGCCCAGGGTGGGGTCAATGCTGGAATCGTCTCGGATCAGTTTTACTCCTTGATTCTCGCCAGTGCTATCATCACCATGTTGTTAACACCAGTTACCATCAGCTTGATTATCAGGCTATATCCTAAACCAGCTTTGATGGCAGGCAGTAGACGGGTAGCCGCTAAAGAGGTTTCATCGCCTTCCGTCTCTGTGCCCACTGAGGGGCTGGACCGAGTAGTAATTGCCGGCTACGGAAGGATTGGGGGAAATATTGCTCAGGGCCTGCAGGATGCCGGAATCCCATACATTGTAATTGATCTTGATCCGGAGCGTGTTTCCGAAGCCAGGGGTAGCGGCCGACCACGCATATATGGCGATGCTACCAATATAAATGTTCTATCCAAGGTTGACCTAGGTAGAGCGCAAGCATTAGTGGTAACCTATCCAGACCCGATGGCAGTGGTAACCACGGTAAAGACCGCGTTGAGTATTAACCCCAGGCTTAAAGTTCTGGTACGGGTGCATCGGGCGAGGGAAGCTAATGAGCTTAGGGAATTGGGGGTCACCGAGTTAGTCAGCCCGGAATATGAGGCTAGTTTCAGGTTCATTACGAGGCTGTTGAACATTATGGGCCTGGAGGCA
This sequence comes from Dehalococcoidales bacterium, assembly GCA_016783135.1. Lineage (GTDB taxonomy): Bacteria > Chloroflexota > Dehalococcoidia > Dehalococcoidales > Fen-1064 > DUES01. The sequence goes on from JADHXC010000001.1 coordinate 109,675, forward strand.
GGCAAGAGAAGGCAAATACTGGCAATAATACGCAAAGACAAGGAGCTTGCTGAATTCGACCCCGATTAGGCGGTGTAGCGAAGCCCCTGTTCTGATTCTCAGTTACTGACCGCACAATCTAATCTCGGGTTATATCATTACCTTCTGGTGGGGAAGGGGGGATTTGAACCCCCACGCCTTTCGGCACATGATCCTAAGTCATGCTCGTCTGCCAGTTCCGACACTTCCCCAGGCTCGGAAACCAATGCTTTCGCCAGGACCCACCGCTATTCTACCAGAGATACCCGCCTGAGACCACAAGACCGAAGGCCCCGGAAACCCATCCAGTGGCATCCCCCGGGACTCTCTCACTCCAGAGTCACAAAGATGCTCTTCCGCGGCCGATTGTCAACGGCACGACTGATGTGGCCCCGACCTGTGGTGTCCTCAGCCAGCATGATATCACCGGGGCCGAACCGACGTACCGTTCCATCGCTGGTTTCTATCTCTACTTCGCCCTCCAGTGTGATGATGTACTGCCGTCGGGGAGCATTGTGCCAGTCGATGTAGTAGTCGCCACCAGTCTCCCTGAAGATGATGCTTGTTGTCTTCTCCGGAGAAGACAACAGGCTGAAGCCTCCTCTCTCCTCAAGGGGTATTTCCACGTCTTCGAAATGTGATTCACAATCAGCACCGGCATAGAGACGTGTGTATTTCATTTATACCTCCCATTACAGTTAAGAACGTATCCTGATTATACATACCACTGCGACAGCGAGGCAAAGCAGGTCGGTGGCAGCCTCAATAGACTCCAGTTTTACATACCGTTCGGAATCGGTTACAATATTATACGCTATGCGCACCGTCTTAAGGCTTGTCCGCTTTCTTAAGAAGTACTGGTACCGGGTAATCCTCGCCTATGTCTGCCTTATCGCATCGACCGCTTTCTCCCTGGGAATCCCGGAGTTAATCAAACGGGCAATTGACCGGGGTATCTCACTGGATTTGCAGACCGGCCAGATGACCGGTGACCAGCAGTTCCTGGTATTCGCCGGACTGGCCATAGTGGGGGCAAGTCTGCTGCGAGGACTGTTCAGTTTCGGGCAGAATTACCTCGGCGAGTTCATTGGCCAACGCGTAGCCTATGACATCAGGAATCGACTGTATGACCGCATCCAGCGGCTCAGTTTTGCCTTTCATGACACAGCACAGACCGGCCAGTTGATGTCTCGTGCTACCCAGGACGTAGAGGCCGTCCGCATGTTCGTGTCCATGGGCGCTCTTCGCATGGTATACATCGTAGCCACGTTCATTGGCATCTGCGCCCTGCTCTTCTCGATGAACTGGACCCTTGCCCTGATTTCGCTCGCCGCCGTGCCGCCGGCGGCTTACTGGGCAATCAGGATGGGGAGAAAGCTGCGGCCCATCTGGACAGATATCCAGGAGGGAATAGCCAGGATGGGCATACACCTCCAGGAGAACCTCTCCGGCGTGAAGGTAGTAAGGGCCTTCACGCGCGAGCCGTACGAGATGGAAGGGTTCCGGAAGAAGGCAATGCAATACTATGAAGATGGGATGCTGTCCAGCAGGCTACAGGCCATATATATGCCCCTCATGGCCTTCATCTTCACCCTGGTCAGTGGACTCATCATATGGTATGGAGGCATAGAGGTTGTAGGCGGAAGACTGACACTAGGCGAGCTCACCCAGTTCTACTTCTACCTGGCAATGATGGTCATGCCAGTAAGAATGCTGGGCTTCATGGTGAACCTCATTTCCCGCGGCATAGCTGCCGGGGACCGTATTTTCGAGGTCCTGGACGCCCAGTCCGCGGTCAAGGAGAAACCGGGCGCCACCGAACTGGTAAATATCAAGGGCCTGGTCAGGTTCGAGGGCGTATCCTTCAGCTATGATGCGAACCCCTATGAGTCGCTCGGCGCCGTCCTTGACAAGGTCGATCTGGAGGCGAAGCCAGGCCAGATGGTCGCCCTGCTCGGCTCAACTGGCAGTGGCAAGAGTACCCTCGTCAATCTCATTCCCAGGTTCTATGACGTCACATCGGGACGTATAACCATTGACGGCGTGGATATCCGAGACGTAACGCTGACCTCGCTGCGACGCAGTATCGGCATTGTCCAGCAGGATGTCTTCCTCTTCTCGGCAACGGTCCGGGATAATATCGTATACGGTGCTACTGATGCCAGTGATGAACAGGTGTTTGCCGCCACCAGGGCAGCATACCTCCACGAGTTCATCGAAAGCATGCCCGAAGGATACGATACCTGGGTGGGTGAACGAGGCCTCACCCTCTCCGGTGGCCAGAAACAGAGGCTGGCTATTGCCCGCACCCTGCTGGTCAACCCTCGTATTCTCATTTTCGATGATTCTACCTCCAGCGTTGACACTGAGACCGAGTTCCTCATTCAGCAGGCTCTCCGCGAGTTGATGAAGGGACGGACCACCTTCGTGATTGCCCAGAGGTTACAGACCGTCCGCGACGCAGACCAGATACTGGTACTTGACAAGGGTACCATCGCCGAGCGAGGGACGCATGCCCAGTTGCTGGAAGAGGGCACCATCTACCCGCAAATCTATGAGCTCCAGCTCCGCGAACAGGAGGAGGCACTCGGTAAGGAGGGTGGCCAGCCATGATGCACGGTGGTGGTGGTGGCATGATGCACGGTGGCATGATGCACGGTGGCGCACAGGGGGTTGGCCTGCGACGTGCAGGTGACCTCGTTGATGACATTGAGTTCGGCAAGGCCTACGACCAAACGGTCATAACCCGCCTCTTCAAGTACCTCGAGGGCTTCAAACTCCGCTTCGCTCTGGCGATGCTGGGAATGATTGTGTACACCCTCACCACGCTGGCCACGCCTTACCTGATCGGCTATGCCTTTGACAAACCGATCACCCAGGGCAACCTGTGGGGATGGAACATAGCGAATCCGTCACTCATGCTCGTGTTCATTGCCTTCGTATTCAACGGGCTGCTCAGCTGGGGAAGCCAGTGGCTTCAGACACTGTCCATGGCCTATGTCGGCCGTGGAGTTCTCTTCGTGCTGCGTACCCAGATGTTCAACCACCTCCAGAAGCTCTCCATGTCCTTCTATGACCGTCACGAGGTGGGCCGTGTCATGTCGCGCGTGCAGAACGATGTCGGCTCGCTGCAGGAAGTCCTCGCCAGCGGCGTCATTGAGATCATCGCCGACGTGCTGAGCCTGGGGGGCATAGTCTTCATGCTATTCTTCATGAATGCCAGGCTGGCACTGATTACTCTCACCATAATCCCGGTCATGGTGATTGTGCTGGCCATCTGGCAGAAGTATGCCCGGGTTGCCTTCATGCGCGTACGGATGGCCATATCCGTGGTCAATGCCGGACTGCAGGAGAACATCTCCGGTGCCAGAGTCATCCAGAGTCTGTCCCGTGAGACCGAGAACTACGGGAGATTCGACAGCGTCAACGAGGCCAACCTTGGCGCCAATCTCTCGGCGGCCCGTCTCTCTGCCGGCATCCTGCCCGTGATTGAACTGCTCATGGGCGGAGCCACGGCACTGGTCATCATCTACGGTGGTGCCCAGGCCATCGCCGGAGAGCTGATGCTGGGGCAGCTTGTTGCCTTTATCCTCTACGTGCAGCGGTTCTTCGAGCCGATACGAAGCCTCGCCATGCAGTACACGCAGTTGCAGCGTGCCATGGCCGGTGGACAGCGGATATTCGAGGTACTTGACAGCCAGCCAGAGATAGCTGATGCTGCTGATGCTGTTGACCTGGCCACCATCAAAGGTGACATCGAGTTCCAGGATGTTGGCTTTGAGTACGTGCCCGGCCTTGAGGTGCTGCATGACATCAACCTGCACATACACCCCGGCGAAACGGTGGCCCTGGTTGGCGCAACGGGGGCCGGGAAGAGTTCCATAATCAGCCTCGTTGGAAGGTTCTACGACATAACCAGGGGACACCTGAGAATCGACGGCCATGACATCAAAATGGTCACTCAGAGGTCGCTGAGGCAACAGGTCGGCGTTGTCCTCCAGGAACCCTTCCTTTTCTCGAGTACAGTACGGGAGAACATCATGTACGGCCGGGAGGGTGCCACCGAAGAGGAGATGATAGAAGCCGCCAAGGCAGTCGGCGTGCACGATTTCGTCCAGCGTCTTGAATATGGCTACGACACCGAGCTGCAAGAAAGAGGCAGCAACCTTAGTGTGGGGCAGCGTCAGTTGATCAGTTTTGCCAGAGCAGTCCTGGCTGACCCGCGTATTCTCATGCTCGATGAAGCAACGGCCAACGTTGACACCCAGACCGAGATACTCATCCAGCAGGCCCTGCGCCGCCTCCTCAAAGGCCGTACCTCCCTGGTCATTGCCCACCGTCTCTCAACTATACATGATGCCGACCGCGTGGTGGTAATCGAGGACGGGAAGATAGCGGAAATCGGGAATCACGAGCAGCTCATGCAGAAGCAGGGCATATACTACCGTCTGTATTCCATGAGCTATGCGGCTGCCGGTGGGAACGGTTCATCTGGTAATGACGCTCCGGCAGAAGACAGACCGGCCAACTGATGTTTGTCCAGCCTGGCGGCTGGACAACTAGCGGAATGCCCGCTACCCTGGCATTCCGCCCCTTCTACGGAGCGACATGCCAAGGTACTCTGGTGTTTGTCCAGCCTGGCGGCTGGACAACTAGCGGAATGCCCGCTACCTTGGCATTCCGCCCCTTCTACGGAGCGACCTGCCAAGGTACTCAGCCACACGGAATACATGGACAGCCACGGCGGCCATTACCAGTTTGGGCACCCACAACCACAAACCGTTAATGCCCAAGGCCATGAACAGGGCCGGGTCTTCTACCATGCTGTGGTTGATGCCGATTGAGATATGAAGGTGCTCCAGTTCTGCCTTTGTCAAATCCCCTTGCCTCGCCCTTTCCTGAATAACGGCCCCGCCGTACATGAGACCGAAGACGACCGCGGTCACCCAGAGCATCGCCGCCCTATCGGATAGCCCGATTATTTTCATCAGTGGCCGGGAGACATTGAATAGCCTGTCCGTCCAGCCGAGCCACATCAAGGATTCCAGGGCTATCATGATAGCCATTATGATGCCGAATATCTTGGCCAGCAGGATGAGCATGTCCAGGGCCCACTGCCTCAGGGCTTCGAGAATCGGGGCACCGGTAGTAAGGCCTGCCACTCCGGAAATATTCCCGGATGTGTCACCCAGGAACTGGGAGACAATCAGTACAGTGACAATAGCAGCCGCAAGGCGTACCAGTGTTACTTTGGCGGCATTGATTCCGGACCGGTGCTGGATAAGCCCTTCCATAATCAGGTTATGCGCAATCAAGACAAAAACAGCGATAAGTGTCATCTGTCCGATGCTGAAGGGAAGAACCGTCATCGTTGCGATGGCGGCATATACATTGATTACCATGCCGCTGATTATCGGCAGTGCCGCTTCACTGGGCAGGCCAAGCCACCCCATCAATGGCTTCAGCACCACCTCCGCATGGTATAGCCAGCCAGACCACTGCAGCAGCATAACAAGGAAAGAGACAGGGATAATGACCTTGCATATCCAGAGAAAGCTACCCCAGCCCTTCTTCATCCCGGAGATGAAAGCGCCCTTAAGCTTCACCAGGTAACCGGATGTACTGTTAGCTGCCAGCATTCACCTCCATGACGGTCAAACATCATTATAGAGCAATCCTCGTCCGGTGTCCCTGTGGTACCTGGACACGTAAGAACTCCGTCCCACAGACTATTATATTGACAGAGGTAATGAACGCCTGTAAACTTTGCCTCAGGAGCAAGATAGCGGACCAGCCTGTTTCCCGGGAAAAGGAGGGGGAATTGATTATTGATGTCCATTATCACTACATGCGCCTGCCCGCCAGTGACGACATTGCCCGGAACATGGCATCCGGACTTCTTCTCGATGCCGAAAGGGCCGGTGTCAAGAAATCCCTGGAGGATGTTCTGCCGGCCTATCGTGACCTGATGGATGACCCCGAATGCGACAAACTCGTCAGGCGGATGGACGAGAATGGCATAGATGTCACCGCAATCTGCGTGGTCGATAACGTGGACTTCGGTATAGACAATGAGCGTGTCCTGCGCATCAATGATTACTGCGCAAAGGCTGCCGCCAAACACCGTGGCCGGCTCATCTCCCTGGCTGGTATCGACCCCAGAAGACCCGAAGCCCCTGCCCTGTTCCGAAAGTGTATCGAAGAATTCGGCATGAATGGGCTGAAATGGCACCCTGATAACGGCTACTATCCTAATAGCCCGGAGGCCTATGCCGTGCTTGAGGTGGCTAATGAGCTGGGTATGCCACTACTCACACACTGCTCCCCGCTGCCGCGGTCCCGTGCCAAGTACGCCATGCCGATTTACCTCGATGACATCGCGCTCGATTTCCCCAACGTCGAAATTATTGCCGCCCACATGGGGCACATCTGGTGGCACGACTGGGCGGCTCTGGCGAAGTACAAGAGTAATATCTCCGGCGACCTGGCCATGTGGCAGTTGATGTTTGTCAGCAAGCCAAGCCTTTTCCGCCGTTACCTGAGGGAGATTCTGGATATCCTTGGGCCGGAGCAGGTGCTCTTTGCCTCTGACGGCCCTGTATTCGAGCCTATAGTCAGTAACCGGGATTGGGTGGGGATTATCAAAGGTCTCACGACCAGAGGTGCTGACGGCATCATTTTTACCGGAGAAGAAGTAGACGCTATACTCGGTGATAATGCTGCCCGTATCTTTGGACTGTAGCAATAAGCCCACGGCGTACTGATTATCAGGAAGCATTAGTAGCAAGAAACGAAGAGGGAGGGTAACAAGCAATGCCATTCAAGATGTCACTTGAAGAAGCCCTGGAGCGGGCACTTGAGCACATGCACGGCGGCTTTCACTGAGGCCCCAGTGTCCTGCAAGTTATGTGGGAAGCAGAAGAACTTGGTCCGGAGGATGTGCTCTGGGCATCCACCGCCTTTAACGGCGGCATTGCCGGACAGCAGAAGGCTCCATGCGGTGCCGTTTCAGCAGCAGCGGTCTGCCTGGGACTACGTCACCGCTGCCCTATCAGTGATAAGGAACGAGCTAACGAGGCCCGCGAGACCGCCCGTCGTGATGCCAGACTCTTCGTCTCAAGATTCCTAGATGAGTTCGGCTCAATAGCCTGCGGTGAGCTGCTGGGTATTGATTTTTCATCGCCGGATGGGTATCGTAAGTTCCGTGACTCGGAGATGTGGCGTGAGAAGTGCGATAATTATGTCAAGTTTGCCATCCGGCAGCTCTACGAACTGGCCGGGTCCTAGTCTGGAATAGACAGTATAGCGGTTCAGGGCGCTATAATTAGGGGGGATGGTTCAATACTCCTGTCAATCAGGCTTGGAGTTGCAGGAGAGTCGTGCCGGCGAGACTTCTCTAGAGTGCGGATGGGCATGACTGTCTATGGCTGTAGGATAATATGTCGATTATGACAGGACTACTAAAAAGTATACTACCGCGTCTGATAATTGTCCTGGTGATACCGGTGGTGGCAGCCACGCTGCTGGCCGCCAGGCCGGTTGAAGCCGGCTGACCGGGGCAGTCATTCAGGCTGACGGTCGATGTCAGCCCGGCAGATGGCGGCGATATCCAGGTGGAATCGCTGGTACCGGACGAATACCCTATGGATTACACTTATCCGGCCGACTACTCCGTGGTCCTCAAGGCAATACCGGCACCCGGTTACCGGCTGGTCAACTGGAGCGGTGACGCTAGTGGTAATAATGAAACGGTCGAGCTCACGATGAGCTGCACTAAGAGCGTCACCGCCGTTTTTTCAATGGCAACCTATGCCCTGATGGTCCAAGTAGACACATATAATGGCGGCGAGGTTACCGTGGAACCGCAACCCGGTACCGGAGAAGGCTACGCTATGGGAACACAGGTCACACTAAATGCCAATGCCACCGAGGGATATCGGTTCAGCCACTGGAGCGGCGATATTTCCAGCCGGGACAACCCGGTCACCCTGGTCATGAACTCAGCCCGGGAGGTGAACGCTCATTTCGTGGAGACTTCGGCTTTCGCCTGGTGGTGGATAGCCCCCGGTGCCGGTGTCGTCATTATCGCCTTACCGATATACTTCCTGACAACCAGGAGACAGGGTTCCTCACGGAAGTAGCTATCTCCGTTAAGCTATAGCCATCAACAGCATCATTCCGCAGGCTTAGTCAAAGTTGACACCCCCGACTGGTAGTGCTATCGTTTCTTAACCATAGACACTGATATTGACTCGTCCACAAAGAGGTAAATAATGATTCAACACGGCATCATCCTCTTCATGGTAATGTCGCTTGTTATTACAGGTATACTCACAAGCTGCTCGGCTCCACCGGAAGGTTCCGCAGTGTGGTATTTTGACCGGGCTTATGAAATGGCTGCTAAAGGGCGCTTTGAAGAAGCAGTAAGTGAGTACACCAGGGCCATCGATGTCGACCCCGCCATGGCCAGGGCCTATATCAACCGGGCGGCTGCCTATGCCAGCCTGGAGAAGTATGACCAATCCATAGCCGACTGCGCCAAAGCCATCTCTCTTGATTCGGAACTGGCCCTTGCCTATACCAACCGCGCTTATGCCTACAACGCCCAAGGCAAGTATGAACTGGCTGTATCTGACTGCGCAAGGGCTATTAAGATTGACCGTAGCATCGCCGAGGCGTATATCAACCGGGCTGGAGCCTACATCGGTCTTGGCAAAGCACACCTTGCAGTTGCCGACAGCAACAAGGCCCTGGAAATTAATCCTGACCTGGCCCTGGCATACTTCCACCGTGCTCTTGCCTACAAGGACATGGGAATGAAGGACGAGGCAATAGCAGATTTCGAGAAGTTCATCACCTTGACCAGTGACCCGGTGTTGAGTGAAACCGCTACCTACGAGATAGACCAACTCTCCAAAGAATAGGAACAGGCCCCAAAGCTCCTGCCCAGTCCTCTCCCTACTATGTCTTTGCTTTCAAATTTCATACCGTTGTGACCGGACTATCCTGACCCAACAAGTGCGAACCCGGTTATTTGTGTTATCATTCAGTACAACCATTAACTTATAGTCTGAATGTGAAACATACACCATGCACGCTCTGGACATCTTCAGCCTTCAGTGGTTTCTCGCCCTGGCTGCGGTTCTCATCGCTGCCCTTGTTCGCGGGACAGCAGGGTTTGGTTTAGCCCTTGTCCTGGCGCCGATTCTGCTCTTCGTTCTCGAACCTAAGTCCGTGGTCGTTGTCAGCCTGATTCTTGGTGTGCTCAGCCATATCATGGTCCTGGGCTCCGCATATAGAAGATTGGACCCGAGAAGGATTCTTTCCATGATTGCCGGTAGTCTGATGGGCATCCCTCTGGGAGTGCTGGTGATAACGGCCATCAGCCCTTCCGCGCTGAAGGTCCTCATCGGAGCAGTAATCGTGTTTTTCGCCGTACCTCTTGCCATCGGGTTCACCAGAACCTTCCGGAGGGAGAAACCAATCGCCGTGGTTGCCGGTTTCCTCAGTGGCGTTCTCAATAGCTCAACCAGCCTGGGAGGTCCACCGGTTGTTCTTTTCATGCATAGCCAGAAATGGCCCAAGGAGGTGATTCACCCCAGCCTGGCTGCGTACTTCCTCGTTACCTCTCTGGTCACACTGTTGGGTCTTTTCATTGCCGGTCTGGTAGATATCCCTCTGGTTGTAACCGCAGTGTCTCTTGCGCCCGCGATGTTGGTCGGTGTCGGCATCGGAATGCTGGCATTTCGCAAAATAAACGAACATTTCTTCAGGATGCTCTCGATAGCCATTGTTTTCTGCTCCGGAATACTGGCAATCCTGTCCGGACTGGGCATCTTCCACTGAACTGCATCGTACCCGGGTAGCATGGCGGTTACCCCGCACAGGTTGAAGCCCCCTTTGCATAACTCTGTATTTATTTACCAAAACTTTAGCCCGCCGTTAGTTTATCTTCACCTTCTTTCTCCGAATCTTAATATCCGCGTGATATATTGGTAAGTGCAATCATATCCCTGGAAGGGGTAACTCAATGGAGGACATGGTGCCGCAATTTAGCAGAGAAGTATTTCCAGTACAGGGACTCCCGGAGAGGCCGGAGAGGAAAGGTGCCGAAGACTCTGACTTCGGTGAAAACGGGAGTAAGATTCTTTCCACGGTCTGCCATGAATTACGTACCCCTCTGGCGATAATCAGAGGATACACTACCCTTCTCCTCGACTATGATGGTAGTCTGAAAAACGTAGAGAAGCGCGAGTACGTTGAGTTGATTGACAAGGCTACCAGCCGATTGGCCGAACTGGCGGACCATATTTTGGATGTGTCCTGCCTGAAATCACACCTGCTCAAGTTAGCATACTGTTCAATCTGGGTTGTTATGCTAGACAAAAAAGCCCGCGGTCAAATAGCGCACATCAAGGTATGGTGCTATACTGCCAGCTTACTTAGCTGGCAGGAGTATCAAGGTGCGAAAACGTATTTTTCAGGTTGGTGGTGCTGTCTTGAGTGCTGTCTATAATGTTGTTTCTTTAGTTATGGACGCTAAAAATATAACGTCTAGTATTTCGTGGCAATACCATGCCATAGGAGGGTTTGTTTTATTCGTTGGGTTCGTAGTCTGGATAATTTGGGACAAGCAGTCTGAGATTGACACATTAAAAAGAAGCGTGCGAATGGTAGCTCGTATGGATAGACTAGGTTCGTATCACATTGGTAACGATTATGGAGTAGAGTTCTTAATCAACTTAGAGGTCTGGGTAGACTGGGATGTTCATACAGAAAACCTTATCCTGAATCTTGTAGGTAATCGTGCGCTTCCGTTTATAGCAATCCCGATGTGGAAAATATGGGAGCTGTGGATAGTATTTATAAAAACTGCTCCACACTTCAGGCGATTGGTTGGACTGAGACCCGTGCAGGGTCAGTATAGGAAACACATAAAGTGTACTGACAATCAACCATTTTCTGATTCAATTATATTTCGGTTAAAGGATAAAGATAAAGACAGAGTGCTCTCATTTAGTCGTGTATTTATGTTTGAGGTCGTACTATTAACAGGCGTACCGAAAGCTGAGTATAGACAGTATCTTCAGTGGAAGGCTCTAGCAGGGGAAACACTAAAACCTGCGTAGGTAGTGAGGAGTAAGATGGATGTCACAATGGTTTGTAAATACTGCCAGTCGGAAAACGTAATCAAGTACGGCAAGCAGAAAGGTCAGGTTTAATAGGACTTTCTGATGATGAGATACCAACCAAGATTGAACAGAACCGATATTTTCTTTCGCTTGTTCTAAGGCCCCTGAACTCAGGTAGAATATCAAGGTCACTGTACCTGAGAAAACCGTCGTTTCGCCTCATCCAGGTCAGGAAAGCACTATTCTCCGATATCGAGCCTGTTGTAAGCGTGTCGTTGCTGGCTGACGAATGCAGTATAAAATCGTTTGTCTGTGGCGAAGATAACAGGAGGTATGCGTTTTTAGACTGCATAGCAAGGGCCACAGCCTTTGTCAGTGCAGAAGATAGACCCTGAAAATCGGTAACGCTCTGGGTTTCTTGCGAGAAGCTCCTTAATGCCTGGATGTGGTCGTACCGTTCCCGGTAGAACCATCGGTCCACAATGCGCTGGAAGAGGGGTAGCACCGGCTGGAAGAATGTGAAGATAAGAAGGGCAATAAGGACTGAGACTATCATAATCGTTATTGAAATGGGATTCAGGGCGGTCTGGAAGACGCTGCTGAGCAGTAGGGTCATACCGCCGAATATGCCCAGGACAAGCACGCCTACCAGTGAATAGGCTATTCCCTTACGGATTATGACCTTCGTTTCCAGGAGGTCATAGCGCAGCATTGCCACCGTAGCCAGCACGCAGAACAGGATGTTCCCGACAATTCCCAGCGGGTACATACTTATACCGAGGACGGGCAGGTAGTCAGTGGTCCCCCCGA
>JADHXC010000082.1 GCA_016783135.1 Dehalococcoidales bacterium
CGGTCCGAAGGTGTAAGTCAGGGCGACCATGGAGTGGTACGGCGGTGGTGGCGGCGGTACTTCCATCTTGACGGCGCTTATGAATGTCAGTGGCTCGCCTTCTACGGTAAGGCCTGTCGTTCCCTCGGGAACCGTGACCCAGGACTGCTCATCTTCGGCCGTGTCCTCGGGGACAACCACCAGTCCGTTAGCCAGGCTCATTGAGGTTAGTACACCGGAACCCTGGGGACCGGTCAACCGGGCGAAATACTATAGGTAACCAAACTTCGCCATGTCACGAGGCGTCAGGTACAAGAATCCTGCCCCGCAAGGTATCCCTTGAGGATCAGGATCCCATCCTATATCGAATATCCCAATTGGAATGCAACCTGGGAAGTCAGTAACAACGGAACAGGCTCTCGTCGGTGGCAGTTATCCGGCGTAATCCTATCTTGACAATAACGGCTGATTCCCACATGATTGTTGCGAGGGGATACACTGGAATGAGTAATCCGTACCGAATGCTGGGTCTGGTGCTCTGCGTAGCCGGTGGCACATTTGCACCGATAGCCTACTTCGCCATCGGGTCCGTGCCATTCACGGCTCTGGGGCTGTCGGCCATCATGCTTGGCTTCACCTGCATTGCCCTAGCTAACGCAAGACCTCCGGTCTCTCCCGAAGCCTGCGAGCTGATGCTGAGGACCGGGATGCAGAATACCGCGGCCCTGCTTGAGGAACTTGAGCTCAGGGGCAAGGCTGTCTACCTACCATCAGCAATGACAGATGGTTCCCCAAAAGCCCTGATACCATTGACGGATGGACAGGACATCCTCCATATCAGGGAGAAGATACCGGCACGGTTGATAGTCAGGTATGGCCGTGAGCCGGGCGACATGGCAATCTCCGTGACCACGGCAGGCAGCATGCACACTGATCTGTTGGAGACCAAGCCGGGCCCGACATCCGGCGAAATCGAGGCTGCGTTGACCTATATTCTGACCGGGGTGCTTGATATCGCTACTTCGGTGGCCGTCAGACTAACCGACAGCACGGTTGACGTGGAGGTTGGCGGGTCGCGGATGCACTATGAGGATGTGTGGTACTATCGCTGCCTGGGCAGTCCAATAGCCTCCATTGTAGCCGCGATATCGAGCGAGGCACTGGAACGCCCCGTCAGAATCAAGGACGAGGACTACAGTAAGGGAAAGAGCAGGATCGTTCTCGAGGTACTGTCTTCTTGAGAATATACAATAAGTACGTGGCATCTCTTGCCGTGGTCACCTGCCTGATAAGCACCATTCTGGCCTTCTTGGGCGAACAGGATATAACAGTCTACTTCACAGTGAGTGTCATCGCTTATCTGGTGATTACGCTGCTCTACGTTTATTTCAATCCCAGGGCGCGCAGGGCTCTCAATACCGTCGGCGTTGTCTTTTTTGCCGGCTTCTTGGTGATTGTAACCCTGAAGGTAGTGGAGATTCTGTCGGGCTGATGAATATTCGCAGGAATCTGAAAACAGCCGTCGTACTGCTCACGATCTGTTTGCTTTTTCTCTGGATTGTGGCTGCCCCGGTCCTAGCCATTGAGCCTCACGAAGACCCTGAAGCCGCCGAGGAGCTTTTCAGTGGTGTCTCCTTGTTCTGGTACCTTGATAACGTGATGGACTCCTTGTTGTTACTGGACGTGACCGAGGTAGAGGCATTGCTTGGGAAGATGCGCTTCACCAGCATTCCCTGGGACCTGGAACTGACAACGAACGATTTTGTGCTGTCTGGTACAGACCTGTCTCGTTTGCTGTCACAGCTGGACGTTGATGTGGGAGAACTGATAACTCTGGCATCGCAATCCCGTCTATCCGAGAGCCTTCAGAAGGCAACAGGGATATTCATGTCACTGATCGGATCGGTGACTGACCTGAGGCAAATGGATCAGTCACTAGACGTCTTCGCTGAGGTGTCGGATGTTTCTCTGGCCCCGGTATCGAGTGACCTGAGACGGTCTTACGAGGAGGTACTTCAGGGGCTTGTCACTGTGCGGGAGATACTTGGCGGCCACATAGAAATGCTGGTTGACACAGCCGCATCGCTGGGCATTGACCTGGAGGAGCTAGCCGCGTCGCTGGGCATTGACCTGGAGGAGCTAGCCGCGTCGCTGGGCATTGACCTGGAGGAGCTAGCCGCGTCGCTGGGCATCGACCTGGAGGAGCTGCTGAAGTCGACGGAAATCACGCTGGAGATAAGACCGTCGGCTGCCTTCGTGGGCGACAGTATTCACTTCCAAGGTGTCCTGACTTCTGGAGATGAGCTTCTAGGTGAACGGGAGATTGATGTTCAGGTCAATGGTGCTCGGCACACCACCGTCAGGACGGATTCGCAAGGGCGCTATGAGGGAGTACTATCGGTTCCATACCGCTACGTACCGGAGCTGGGCTTGCGGACGCTCTACTATCCTCGCGGTGGCGATGTTGGTCGCTATCTGGCGTCTCTGAGTCCGCTGGTGAAGCTTGAGGTTCTGTTTCATGAGGCCGAACTCGAACTGGACGTAGCAGAGAAAGCCTATCCGGGGCGAGAGACCACTGTCGCCGGAAGGTTCGACTACGGTGACACGATGCCACCGGTCGAGAGAGACGTTGAGGTCTACCTGGATGATGTCCTCGTCGCTGACGCTGTGGCAGACGGCGCGTTCTCGCAGCGAATTGAACTGGCCGCCGAGATGGAAACGGGCCAGCACTCAATCACTGTCTCCGCATCGGGGAAGGGGAGGTACGCACCGGTGGTGGCCAGCGCTACTTTGAACGTTGTCAGAGCCGTGCCGGTCCTGGATATCGACCTGCCGGGAGTCGTCGTGATACCGGGGAGTGTTAGCTTGCTGGGTACACTTCGTTCAGAGGTAGGCCCGTTGAGCGGGGCATTACTGACATTTGAGTTGGACCGGTCTCGTGTGGAGGCGGTGAGTACGGCAGTCGGCGACTTTGACGCTAGACTGTCCATGGGGATGAACCTGGCCCTGGTAGGTTCGCAGGACCTGAGAATAAACATTATCCCTCAAGAGCCGTGGCATGCCCCCATCCAGATTGTGCGGCAGGTACTGATAATAAACGTAGTTAACGTTGGTGTTCTCGTTGTGTTGCTGGTGGTCATGGGCGTTTACCTGCCAGGCAGACTGAAAGGAAGGTTTGGCGCGTTTGTGAGAAGAGTCCCCAGGCCCGTTATCAAGTCACCCCGGCCTGTATCGACTCCCTCATATAGCACTGAAGTGAAGGCCCCTGTCCCGGTAGCGGAGGAGGACGAATCTGGCCAAGCGCCGGAAAGCCGTATCCTCGGCTGGTACCGCATAGTGGCCAGACTCCTGCAGCGTATTACGCAGGTCCTGCTGAAGCCCCAGCAGACTCTAAGGGAGTTTGCCAGCGAATGCGGTGGAGCGCTCGGACCGGCGGCCGGCTATTTCACTGAGCTAACCAGGATAGTGGAGAAGGTGCTGTATTCTAGGCACAGACCCACCCAGGAAGATGCAGAGAGGAGTAGGCACCTGTCCAACACAATAGAGGGGGTTTTCAGAGATGAGGACGGCTAGCCTCCTGTTGGGCGTGGTTGTTCTGGTACTGGTTCTTTCGATGTTGTGTGTGCACTTCCTACCGTCGACAGAGGACTTCATGACGCACAATGACATGTGGAACGGGGTCAAGAGGTTCTGTGATGAGTTCGGGGCAGTCACCATTGATTCGCTAGATGACCTGCCGGATACGCCAGCGGGGGTTGTCCTGGTACTGATCCCCTACATTGAGTTGGATACGGAGGAACTGGCAGCAGTGGGGCGATTCGTTGGTGGTGGTGGCACCCTGCTCTTGATGGATGATTACGGCTATGGAAATCAGGTTCTGTCATACCTGGGATTGGATGTTCGCTTCAGTAACCAACCTCTATTCGATCCCCTCTTCAACATGAAGAACCTGCAACTACCGAGGATAACGGATTTTACCCCGGAGGTAAGGGAAGCCGGTATCGATGTCATCGTACTGAATCATGCTACCGCTTTACTCGATGTCCTGGAATTCGATGTAATCGCCTGGTCCTCGGTTTCCAGTTTTCTGGATACGGACGAGAGTGAGACATGGGAAGAGCCGGAACCCAGGGGTCCCTTCCCGGTGGCAGCACAATTTCCGATTGGGGATGGCGAGGTTGTTGTGGTAGCAGACCCCAGCATTGTGATAAACAGCATTGTGGGCAGGGACGATAACTACGCCTTCATCAGGTGCCTGACCAGCCGCAATGGCCAGCAGCAGAGCATCTTTTTTACGACATCACATCTTCCAATGGCTTCCCTTGATGTGTCAAAGACAAGGCTGGACACGTTCAGGCCGATAATCGCGAGCCCGGCGGGGCTATTAGGTACCACAGCGCTAGTATTCATTGTCGTCTCCAGGTACGCACTGAAGAAAGGAGGAACCGTTGAACGATACTAAGAAATTTGCCGATATCTATGCGAGAATTACCAGGGAGGTTTCCAAGGCTATCGTAGGTAAGGATGAGATAATCAGGGTGCTAATGATTGCCCTCATCGCCGGCGGGCATGTGCTGATTGAGGGGTATCCAGGTACTGCAAAAACGAAACTCGCCAACAGCTTTGCGGAGGCAATAGGTGGCAAGTTTAGCCGGATACAGTTCACGCCGGACATGATGCCGGCGGACGTAACCGGCTTCTACCTCTATTCTCCGACCGGTGACTCGAGGCTCATTGATGGACCGATTTTCGCTAATATAGTGCTTGCCGATGAGTTGAACCGGACTACTCCTCGGACGCAGTCGGCCCTTCTCGAGGCGATGCAAGAGAACCAGGTTACTATTGAGAAGCAGACCTATCCGCTGGAGAAACCCTTCATGGTTGTTGCCACGCAAGTTATGACCGGGGCAGAGGGTACCTATCCACTGACGGATGTGCAAACAGACAGATTCCTGCTTCGAGTCTTGAGCGAGCACTCGCCGAGAGATGAGGAGAAAGAGATCATCAGCAACATTGACCGAATTGACGAACCTGACATTCGTGCTGTCACTACCCTGGAAGAAATAGGGGAGCTGCAGGTATTGGCTAAGAGCATTCACGTATCACCCGACATAGTGGAGTACGTCGTGTCAATCGTGGACAGCCTGCGCGCTGATTCTGATGTCCTGGTGGGACCAAGCATTAGGAGCGGCATAGCCCTGTTCAAGTGCTCACGCGTTCTGGCTGCTATGGATGCACGTGATTTCGTAATCCCTGATGACGTCAAGTACCTTGCACATCACGCCCTGGAACACAGGACACTCATTAAGCCGGAGGTGGAGATGGATGATATCACTCCAGGGATGGTGGTGGACAGGGTTCTGGAACGGGTGCCAGTACCGAGAATCGAAACATGATCAGTATCGATGACCGGCGTGTCATAGTCTTTCTGAGGATATACGTCATTGCCGTGTTGATAGCGGCGGCTGTGCTTTCTTCTCCGGTAC
>JADHXC010000038.1 GCA_016783135.1 Dehalococcoidales bacterium
GACTGTCCGGGCTACATGATAGGCTCCGAGCAGGACTGGAAGGGCATCCTGCGCCACGGCGCCAAGCTCCTATTCGCCTGGGCAGAGTCCACGATACCCCTGATTTCAATCATGGTGCGCAAGTCCTACGCCGGTGCTCACTACGGGATGCTGGACAAAGCCATCGGTGCCGATTTCGTCTTTGCCTGGCCTACAGCCCGCGTTACCATCGTCGGGGCGGACACCGCTGCCAGTGTCATTTTCGCCCGGGAAATACGCGGGTCGGACAACCCGGAGGAAACCAGGGCAAAGCGGATAGAGGAGTTCAGCGAGCTGTACGAGAACCCGTACCAGGGCGCGGAGCGTGGCTATATCGACGACATCATCATGCCCAGCGATACGCGCAAGATGGTAAACCGGGCGCTGGACGTCCTCGAAGACAAGAACAAGGACAACAAGGCATACAACGCCAAGACCTGGAAGAAGTTCGCCAACATCAATATGTGAGGTGGCACTACTATCGAGATTATCCCGGCGATTGACCTCAGGGGTGGCCGCTGCGTTCGTCTCTATCAGGGTGATTACAGCCGGGAAGTCACGTTCTCCGACGACCCGGTGGAGGTAGCCCTGAGATGGCAGTCACTGGGAGCACCCCGACTGCACATCGTCGACCTTGATGGAGCCGCCGCCGGTGAGCCACAGAACCTGGAGGTCGTCAGGCAGATTGCGGACGCCTCCCTGCTACCCACCCAGCTAGGCGGGGGTATCCGCACGCTGGAGACCATCAAGGAAGTGCTCCAGGCAGGTATCGACCGTGTTATCCTGAGCACAGCCGCGGTGGAAGACCCGGACCTGCTCCGTGAGGCATGCCGGAAGTTCGGCGACTATATCATCGTCAGCATCGACGCCCGGGATGGTCGCATAGCGACACGCGGATGGCAGCAGGACACGGAGTGGGGAACGGTGGAGTTCGCCCGGCTGGTAGCCCGTTCCGGTGTGAAGCGCCTTATCTACACCGACATCGTGCGCGACGGTACCCTCACCGAGCCGAACTTCACCGCTATTTCCGAACTGGTTGACTCGGTCAAACTGCCGGTCATCGCCGCCGGTGGTATCTCATCGCTGCTCCACCTCAAGATGCTCAAGCGACTTGGTATAAAAGGGGCAATCATCGGAAAAGCACTCTATACCAAGGACATCGACCTCCAAAAGGCACTGGACGCTGTTAACTAACGAGGAAATCGGACAGGGGCTAGAACCTCCTTCCATAGAATACCCCCGTTCTTCCCCCTGTAGGCATAACGCCGCTTGATACTGTGATTTGCCTTTTGCCGATAGGTTCTGCACAGGAGACAACCACTCGTGAAGCTGCGCAAACACAGTTTGACACTCCCAGGGCAACGGGTAGCCTTGCGCCCGATGACCGAACGCGACTGGGACATCCTGCTCAAATGGAACAACGACCCGGAAATCCTATACTACAGTGAGAGCGACGATGTTTCATCACACACTCTTGAACGGGTACAGAAGATATACCGGAGTGTATCGCAGAGTGCTTTCTGTTTCATGATGGAATGCAGTGGCAGGCCAGTTGGCGAGTGCTGGCTTCAGCGCATGAACCTTGATAGGATTCTGATGAAGTATCCTGAGAGGGATTGCCGGCGCATTGACCTGATAATAGGAGAGAAAACACTCTGGGGACATGGCCTTGGTACGGAAGTCATTGGCACCCTAACACGATTCGCATTCGAGGATGAACAAGCAGAGTTCGTCTTTGGATGCGATATTGCAGACTACAACCCACGCAGCCTGAGAGCGTTCCAGAAAAACGGCTACTAGATACACTCGAAAATGAGGCAGTCCCCGGGAGAAAAAGCGAGATTCGTCTACGATATGGTGCCGTCCAGGCATCAGTATCACGCAAGAAACAAGAACTCGGAATGAGACACAGGGAGTCACAGAGGGGGCACCCTTCAGAAAGGGACGCAGCCCCTCGGAACGGAGACCTCTCACTCTCCCCTGATGGGGGGAGAAGGGGCCGGAGAAGTTTGAAGGGCCTTCGACCCCTCCATGTAATGTCCTCCCCCTCTCCCTCAAGGGAGAGGGGGATACAGGGGCTGAGGGTGGATATAGAAGACATCAAGTACGATGAAAAAGGCCTGGTTCCAGCTATAATCCAGGACGCGGCCATCGTGGCAAGACCGCCAACCTGCTAAAAAGTATAAACGAGGAGAAATACGCCGTTATTATTAACGTAAGTCCTTTACACTGTGGTTAGAGTAATAATCTGAAAGGAGTAGTCTATGGTTACTAAGGTCAAGGGCTGTAAGGAACTAGTCAGTGAAGTCATCGACAAAGATTTATGTTGTCTCTGTGGTGCCTGTGCTGGCAGCTGTCCTTACCTCGTCTCATATCGTGGCAGGATTGTGCAACTGGACAATTGCACTCTCTCGGACGGGCAGTGTTATCAATACTGTCCCAGAACCTTTGTCGATATTGATGCCATTAGCCAGCACGTGTTCGGGGAACCTTACAGTGAGGACGAACTTGGTACCGTTAAAGAAGTCCTGATGGCAAGGTCCATGGATGCAGCCATTAAAGAGAAAGCACAGTATGGCGGAACGGTAACCACCCTTCTCTCACTGGCAATGGAGGAGGGCTTGATTGACAGCGCTATTCTTACCCGGACAACCGCGGATAAAACTCCGGAGGCCTTCCTGGCCCGGAATACGCAGGAAGTGCTTCAGTCCGCTGGCTCCAACTACATGGCTTGTCCCATATTGGAGACCTATAACCGCCTGCCTGAAGACAACAGCGACAAACTGGCAATAGTTGCTGTACCTTGCCAGGTTATGGCTGCCACCAAGATGAAAAGAGAGCAACCACAGCATCGCTCCAGCACCGATAATATCAAGCTGGTAATCGGACTGTTCTGTACCTGGGCACTGGCCCCGGATAGCTTCCATCGGTTCTTAAAAGATAACCTTAACCTGCCCTCAGTAATCAAGTTTGATATTCCACCGCCTCCGGCAAACCGCTTCGATGTCTATACCCACTCGGGGAAGGTCTCCCTGCCACTGGAGGAAGTCAGGGAATTCACCATGCCCACCTGCGCCTATTGTCTCGATATGACATCCGAGTTTGCCGATATCTCAGTCGGCTCAGTAGAGGGCATTGAGGGCTGGAATACAGTCATCATTCGCACCGATAACGGTGCCAAACTTGTGGAGATGGCCGAGAAACAGGGGAAACTTGAGACTGGTACCCTGCCTGCTGAGAGTCTGGCTCACCTCAAGGAAGCCGCACTGAACAAGAAGAAACGCTCATTAGGTGAAATCGTTAATAAGACTGGCAATAAGAAAGACCTGCTCTATCTTGGTTTATCACCGGCCCTGGTCGATAGGTTCTTATCTTAGCAATGTATATTAAGGAGGTTAGTTGAGATGCCAGATATTGATATTGATGCACCGGGCACTACTCTACTTCTAATGGGTAATGAAGCCATTGCCCGTGGTGCCCTGGAGGCAGGGGTAGGATTCGTTGCTTCCTATCCGGGGACACCTTCATCAGAGATCCTCCCCGCCCTTGCCGGAGTCGCCAAACGGAGAGGACTGTATGCCGAATGGTCGATAAATGAGATGATAGCCATGATGAATGCCGCTGCTGCCTCTATGGCGGGTATACGCTCTATGGCTACCATGAAGCAGAACGGCACCAATGTTGCTTTGGATTTCATTGCCACTCAGATAGCCCGAGGTCAGCGTGGCGGAGGTGGTCTTGTCCTGGTAAACTGTGATGACCCCGGTCAGAGAAACAGTCCCAATGAGCAGGATACCCGTTACGTGGCTAAGATGCTTGGCATCCCAATGCTCGAACCCGGTGACTTCCAGGAAGCCAAGGACATGACGAAGTGGCTCTATAACCTTTCCGAGGAATTAGATTGCCTGGTTATGCTCCGCGCAGTCGCCAAAATCGCTCATACCAGTGGTAATGTTACCCTCGGTGAACTCTCCGGGAGAGAACATAAGGCACATTTCCCGCTGGATGCACCGAGAATGGCACCCGGTAGTCCAATGAGCCCGCATGCTCGCGTGCTTCAGAAGGTTGAGAAGGCGAAGGAAAAGTTTGAGTCGTCGCTGTTTAATCGCTATACCGGCCCGGACAAGCCGGAATTACTGATTATCGCCTGTGGCGCCTCCTGGCTTCATGCCATGGAGGCGGTGAGAACACTACGGCTACAGGACAGGGTTGGTGCCCTGAAACTGGGTACCATCTGGCCCCTGCCGGAAAAGCTCATTGAAGAGTACCTCAAAAAGTCGGACCAGGTTCTCTTCATGGAAGAAGTTGACCCCTTCGTCGAAGGGAACGTAATGGAATTTGCTGCCAGCCTCGGGCCCACTGGCCCCCGCCCGGTTTTCTATGGCAAGCGCTCCGGGCATGTCCCTGCCTTTGGTGAACTAAATCCGGATACGGCTATCCGGGCAGTAGCTAAGGTTATGGATATCACCTATCAGCCTCGCCCCGCTGATTACAGTAAGAAGGTTCAGACAGCCTCAGAAAAGGAGGTCATCCTGCGTAGCGGGACTTTATGTGCCGGCTGTCCTCATCGTGCCAGCTACTGGGCAATCCATAAAGCCCTCAAACTGGATGGTCGCGATGGTTTTGCTACCGCCGACAATGGCTGCATGGGCGCAGGAGCCGGTGCCGGTGGTTTCTACGTTGCTAAAATCGCGGGGGCTATGGGAAGTGGAGCCGGATTGGCTGATGGCCTGGGTAAACTTGGACAGTTCGGCTTTAATCAGCCGGTGATTGGTGGCCTGGGTGACTCTACTTTTTACCATGCAGGTATGCCGGCACTATTAAGCGCCGTCTGGAACCGTTCCAACTTCACCCTTATCATTTATGACAACAGTGCTACTGCCATGACTGGCTTTCAGCCTCACCCCGGTACTGGCATGACCGCTATGGGGGAGCCGGGGAAGGCCGTACCAATTGAGGACATCTGCCGCTCGTTTGGAATACGGGTTGAAATTTGCGACCCCTTCGAGCTGGACAAGACTACGGATACACTTCTCGATGTCATTCGTGATGAAACTCACGGTCCAAGAGTGGTCATAATGCGACATGAGTGTGAATTACAGAGAGCCAGGCGGGAAAAACCACCATATAAGGTGTACATAGACCCCGATAAGTGCCTGGGAGAGAGTTGTGGTTGCGACCGCTTATGTACCCGGATATTCCGTTGTCCCGGGCTCAGGTGGAATGAGGAAACAGGCAAGGCTGAAATAGACGAGATTACCTGCTGCGGATGTGGGTTGTGTGTAGATATATGTCCACAGGGAGCAATAACAAAGGAGGTATTAGTACCAGAAAAGAAAGAACTGAAGGAGGAGATAGTAGGACGATGAAAGCATTAATGAAAGACCCACTTAGCCTGATTGTTATCGGTGTCGCCGGTCAGGGCAACGTAGTCACTTCCTATCTCATCTGTAATGCTTTGGTCAGGGAAGGCTACATGGTAACCTTCGGGCAAAGCTACCCGGCACAGCAAAGGGGTGGCTCTGTTATCAATTATATCAGGGTCTCAAGGGAAATCCAGACCAGCCCCATTGTCCCTGAAGGGCGTGCTGATGTCATCGTTGCTATGGAACCGGTAGAAGCCATGCGTATGCTTAACCAGTACGGAAACCCGGATGTCATTACCATGGTTAACCCCAGACCAATACAGGCCATTGACACCACCGGCCTCGGCTTAAAATATCCTTCTCTGGATAAAATCATGGAAGACATCAGAGGGCTATCTGCTAAGACCTGGGTCGTAAACGCCACTGAGGAGGCGCAAAAACTGGGCAACGCTATCATGGCCAATGTTGTCCTCGTTGGTGCTCTCGTCGGCTCCGGTGTCCTCCCGCTGGATAGAAAATCAATGGAACCGGTAATTGCGGAACGCTTCCCGAAAGCCGTCGAACTCAATATGAGGGCTTTTGACCGCGGTGTTAAGCTGGTAAAACAGTAAGGAAAGTCTTTTACTACTTATAGGAGGATTCAGAGGTACGTATTATCTACTACAGTTAATATGAGCAAGGATAGCAGTGGATAAAGCGTTGGCCCCGGAGCCTGAGAAGATCGGTTCTTTTGCATCGCTGCGTATCCGTAACTTCCGCCTGTTGCTGGGGGGAACCACCCTCGGGAATGCTGCCCAGTGGATTCAGCAGGTCACATTGAGCTGGCTTGTCTATGATATAACGGGTTCTGGCGTAATGCTGGGGTCCATCAATCTGGTTCGGTCGGTGGCATCGCTGAGCCTGGTACCGATAGCCGGGGTCCTGATAGACCGCTTCAACCGACGCACGCTCATGCTGGCAACGAATGGGTGGTTGTTCATTATTACTCTGGTGCTCGGACTCACCCTGCTTTTCGGTCAGACCCATATCCCGTATCTCTTCGTCTTCTCCTTTATGGGCGGCATGGCACAAGCCATTAACATGCCCATACGACAGGTTGTGGTCTTTGACCTGGTACCGCGGTCCCGTACTCCCAATGCTATGGCTCTTATCCAGACAGGATGGAGCCTGATGCGTTCGTTTGGCCCCGCGATAGGGGGCTTCCTCATCATATGGTTTGGCCCTGGAGGGAATTTCCTCGTCCAGGCCGGCGCATATGCCCTCATCTCTATCACCATTATGCAGATAAAATTCCCGCCATGGCAACCGGGCAGGGTCCGAAACTCTGCCCTCCAGAACATTCGTGAAGGCATACGGTACGTGGTAAAAGAACGCGTCACCCGTACCTTTATGTTGATGGGGATGATTCTCCCGCTCTTCATCATCCCCATCTTCACCATACTTCCCGCGATTTATGCCAAAGATGTCTTTCACGGCGAGGCTGACGTGCTGGGTATCCTGTTAGCATCTATTGGCGTAGGTGGTATCGTAGGCGGTTTCGTCACCGCCTCTCTGGGCCATTTCGAGCGCCGGGGCATCTTACAGCTCGCATGCCTCTTCCTGCTCAGCCTATCGCTGATAGGCTTTGCCTTCAGCATAAAACTGTGGGCCGCATTACTGTTCTTTGCCCTTGCGGGATTCTTTGAAGTAATATTCCTGACGACTAACCAGACCTTGCTTCAGCTCTCCATTCCGGACGAAATACGCGGCCGGGTGACCAGCATTGTCAACCTGAATGCAGCGCTGTCGCCACTGAGTGGTCTAATAGTCGGAACCGGTTCCGACCTTCTCGGCGGGCCGAAGATGATTACTGTAATTTTTAGCGGCATCGCCGCTGTCGTAGCCGTCTGTGTCTTCCTGTTTTCCCCGACCGTCCGCAACTATCGGCTCAGCCAGGCAATTTCGTCTGACTCAGCTGGCACGTCTGCGAACTCCAACACCTAGTTGATTAAAAGCAAGGTCCCATTCGCCATTATATTATTTACGATTGAATTACTATGATATACTGCTGAAGACCGAGGTGAGTGACGCTGAGTTGAAGATGTACTATACTATCCTTGTACCCCCCGATAGCGCGGCCAGGGAGAAAACAGTGGGAGTCGTACCTATCGTACGCCACGACTGAAGGAGAGGGGAATACAGGGGGTGAGGGTGGATACAGAAAACATCAAGTACGACGAAAAAGGCCTGGTTCCGGCCATAATTCAGGACGCCGACAGCGGTGAGGTGCTGATGCTGGGCTACATGAACGAGGAGGCCCTGCAACGTACGCTTTCCGGTGAGGACGTCTGGTTCTACAGTCGCAGTCGGCAGGAGATGTGGCACAAGGGGGAGACCTCAGGCAACTACATCAAGGTGCATGAAGTGTGGAAAGACTGCGATAACGACACAATTCTGGTGAAAGCACGCCCGGTCGGTCCGGTATGTCACACGGGAAGCCGGACCTGTTTCTTCCAGGAGTTGCCGCGACAGGGCTGAGCGGAAAGTGTTCAGGACGAACTCGGCAGTGCCTCTTCCGGTTGCCGGTCGGCCTCCATCGCCGTGCTCAGCGCCAGTAGGGCTACCTCAATCTGCTGTTCATCAGGTTCCCGTGTTGTCAGTGCCTGCAACCACAGCCCCGGTGCCAGTACCGCCCGCACCAGGGGATTTTCCGTATGTCGTGACCCGAAGTAGATTACTTCGTAGGCGAGCGCAGAAATCACCGGTATCAGCACGAGTCGCGAAAGCACCATTATCCACACTGAAGGCAGACCAATCAGGGCAAAGACGATGATGGCTAATATCAGCACCACGAACAGGAAGCTACTGCCACAGCGCACGTGCGCCGTACTGTAGCCACTCACCGCCTCCACCTCAAGCGCGGCACCGGCCTCGTGGGCGTTGACTACCTTGTGCTCGGCACCGTGGTAAGCAAATACCCTCTTTATATCAGGCATGAGTGATATCAGTTTTAGATAGAGGATAAAAAGAGCCATCCGGATAAGTCCCTCTACCAGGTGAAAGAGCACCGTGTTACCGATGGTGAACAGCCTGGTAAGAAACATGGGAGCCAGAAAGAACACGGCAATCCCTATCAGTAGTGCTGCCGCCATCGTGACCCACATCAGCGGCCCTTCTACCTTCTCGCCCTCTTCTTCCAGCGAGATATTCGCCGAATACATCAAGGTCTTGATACCGAGCACCAGGGCCTCAATGAGGACAACAATGCCCCGCGCCAGTGGGAGCGACCTCAACCGTCCGGTATAGATGGACGGCAGCGGCTGGGTATCTACCACCATTTCTCCGCTGGAACGCCGGACGGCGGTACTCATCACCCTCTGGCCCCGTATCATCACGCCTTCGATAACCGCCTGTCCACCGTAGTTATGCTTCTTTTCCGTCACAAGACCTCACCCACAAATGAAAAGGAGCGGCTCAGCATCGCCGCTCCTGTAACGGGTACTGCCAGCACCCCTATTTCTGCCTGTCATAGCGCCGTCGGAACCGTTCCACGCGCCCGGCGGTATCCACCACTCTCTGCTCCCCGGTGAAGAACGGATGGCACTTACTGCATAGCTCCACCTTTATTTCTTTCTTTGTGGAACCAAGAGTGAAGGCATTGCCGCAAGAGCAGGTCGCTTTCGCATCCGGGTAATATGTTGGATGTATCTTCTCTTTCATATCTTTCAGCCCACTAAAAACGCCCTAAGAAGCGTAAACGCTGACCTTCCTCCTGTTGTTGCCTGCCGCTTCATACTGAACAATACCATCAATCAGGGAAAACAAGGTATAGTCCCGGCCGACGCCGACATTGTTGCCGGGTTTTATCCGCGTACCCCGCTGCCGTACCAGTATCGTCCCGGCATTGACTGTCTGTCCGGCATACCGCTTCACGCCGAGCCGCTTCGACTGGCTGTCGCGACCGTTCTTGGTGCGCCCGCCGCCCTTTTTATGCGCCACTTTCGCTCACCTCTCCCTCATCCCGGCCGGCCTCTGCCGCTGGTTCTACCGTCGCTGCTCCCGGACCGACTATCTTATCGATGGCAAGTCTGGTGTACCCCTGGCGGTGTCCCGTCTTGCGACGATAGCGCACCTTGGGCTTGTACCGGAAGACAATAATCTTCTTGCCCCTACCTTCCCCCTGTGAGGTGGCCACTACTTTAGCCCCCTCCACAACGGGTGTGCCCACGGTCACATCATCACCCTCACCGAGCAGCAGCACCCTGTCCAGCTCAATAGTAGCACCTTCAGCCACATCAAGACGGTCAACATCTAGCACCTGGCCGGGGGCGACCCGGTACTGCTTACCGCCGGTCTCA
Organism: Dehalococcoidales bacterium; assembly: GCA_016783135.1. Classification (GTDB taxonomy): domain Bacteria; phylum Chloroflexota; class Dehalococcoidia; order Dehalococcoidales; family Fen-1064; genus DUES01. Next base: position 9,722 of record JADHXC010000038.1, read on the forward strand.
ACTATCGCGTAAATATCGCCACCTCCACAAAACACTCCATTTTACCAGTTACCACCCGATGGGGTCAAGTAGCACGCTCACGTAAGCTCTCTCCCTACTTCCGAAGCTCCTGCCAGAGTTCCTCCACCTTTACCCTCAGTTCCTCCAGGTCGCCGTCATTGGTAATGACCACTTTCGCCTGCTGGCTGCGCTCTTCGTTAGATAGCTGGGAGCGAATGCGGGCCTTTATCTGCTCCTCAGGCAGTCCGGTGCGTTCCCTGGTCCGCTGCACTACCGTCGACTCTGAAGCCACCGTCACCCAGACCTCGTCCACCAGCGGGGTCCAGTTGGCTTCGAGCAGAATAGCAGCCTCCAGCACGATTACCTCTGTTCCCTGCCCACGGTATTCCTCAATCCGGGCTTTCATCATGTCAAACATCCGGGGATGGACTATTCGGTTCAGGCGTGCCAGTGCTTCCGGGTCGGCAAAGACGATTGCCCCCAGCTTCCGGCGGTCAATAGTACTATCCGAGGCAACGATGTCTTCGCCGAACGCCGCTACCAGTTCCTTCCAGGTCTCGGTGCCGGGTTGATACGCCTGATGCCCTACCTTATCCGCATCCAGTACAACAGCCCCCATCTCCCCGAGAAACCGGGAGACCGTGCTCTTGCCGCTTCCGATACCACCGGTCAGACCAATTACCTTCATTACTCACCAACCTTGCTCTATTGCCCAACTAAGTACTAGTACGCAGTTGCAGAAACACCAGCTAGTATCTTCCGCGGGGTGAGACCCTTCGCTACGCTCAGGGTGACACGCCGTTGACATGTCATTCTTGAGCAATACGCCACTGGCCTCAGTGGCACGCCACTGGCTTCAGTGGCGCAGAATCTGAATGTTGCGCGGATTTGTGCAACTAGATAGTAGTCTCTTTGCTCAGACCTCCCTGGCCAGCACCAGCGCCCACACTGATGTCGCTCCTGACTGCTTCACTGCCGCGGCACAGGCGTCAAGGGTCGCACCGGAGGTAGAAACATCATCAATCAGGAGCACCTTCCTATCCCGCAGTCGGATATCACGGCAGTTAAAAACATCAAGCACATTGCTCCGCCTTTCTTCTACGGTTGATGTCCTCGCCTGCGGGGGGTTGTGCCGTTCCCTGGCCAGGCAATCAGTGATTACCGGCAGCCTCATTATCCTGCCCAGCTCCCGGGCCAGCAAGCCGGACTGATTGTAGCCCCGCTCCCGCAACCGCCTCCTGTGCAGAGGTACCGGTACGAGGACTTCTCCCTGTATTGGGTGCAATTCCACATAATCGCTCAGCAACTCGGCCAGGGGCTTTGCCAGTGCTCTCAGGTTATCATACTTGAACCGATGCACCGCCTGGCGGACCGTACCTTCGAAACGAAACGGGGAACGAATACCGTCTATGCTTGCCTGCCACTCCACACAGCCGGAGCAGAGTCGACCACCGGGATACGGCCTGCCGCACCTGGGGCAGACCGGAGGTACAATACGCGGTAGAGACTGCCGACAAGAAGCACAGAGAAAACTTCCCCCACCACCACAACCAACACACCATTGCGGGAAAAGAAAATCCAATGCCACCCCTCGGAGCTTAGCCAGTCGGGGAAGCACACTGCTCATGCTTGTGTGTGAGATGAACGAGGCACCCGGAACCTAGCGGGAGCGAGTACCGTGCAGCGCTCCGTTCATTATCGGTTCATCAATGTAGACATCGCCGTTCCTGATTTTCAGGTTGAAGCCACATTGAGGATTTGTGCATACCCAGGCTTTGTAGTTAATGGTCGCTCCCTGGGAGCCAAAATCCGACAGGGGTACCAGATCACCGGTATTGCACTTCTGACACTTGGGGAAACTGAATTGCTCCAACGGGTCCACCTCCCAACCGGAACTAGATTGCCCACAGTATACACTAAGGATTTACGTTTTGACAAGCTATTTCCTGACCAGAATACGGCAGTAGACCAGACCGGTATTTCCTACCGAACTCCTGATGCCGAGTACGATACCCTGAGCCTAGAAGCTGGTCTCACCCGGGGGCATGATGGCAATGTGCTCAAACGCCGAATCCCTGGTGGCACCATGCCAGTGCTTCTCTCCGGCCGGTATTAAGATTATTGTCCCCGGCGTCACCACCACCTCCTCGGTCTCCGTGGCCACAATTCCCCTCCCACCGGTAACGTACAGGACCTGGTCGAATGTATGGGTGTGAAAGACATTTACCGCACCGGGGCTGAAATTCACCACGATTACGCGGAACTCATCGGTGCTTTCTCCGATGATGTTCTGCACGCTGACTGCACCACGGAAGATAGGGTTGTCAGTCGCGCTACCGGCGACAACTTCACCGATATTTACTACTTTCATTATCCCCCTCCAGCATTACCGAGCTAATCCGACTGTAGATAGCTCCCCGACCGGTCAACTGGCTCCTCATCAGATGAACGGCATCGACCCCTATGCCGTGCCTGGACTCAAAGCTGGTGCTGCCTACGAGCTGTCCTAATCTCTGGCGCTCCTGTGGAGATGCTCGCTCGCGGACCCGCGCCAGAGTCAGATGAGGTGTAAACCTTCTGGACTCGGCAGCAAAGCCGAGATGTGCCAGGGCAGACTCTACTCGCCGCTGGAGTCGCTCCAGCATATCCGTCTCCCCGGATACCCCCACCCAGGCAACTCGCACGCTCCTCGGGTTGGGAAAGACACCGAGGCCTGCAACAGCCAAGCGGAAGCGCGGAATCCCTCGGGCGGCCTCTACCAGTACGGCGGTTATCCCGTCAAGCCGGTCCACGGTGACATCACCGAGGAACTTCAGTGTCAGGTGAATACTTTGTGGGTCAACCCACTTCACCCCTGACTGACCGCCTGCCGATTTTAGCTGACCGATAACCTCATCCAGCTCCCGTTTGAGCTCAACAGGTAACTCGATGGCAACAAACGAACGAACCGTTTCCACGCCCATGTACCATATACCACACCGTTGAAGTCATTATCTAACTCAACGTATACAGCCACGTTGATATGAAAATCGCACCTGTCTTAATTGTCCGCACGAGGCACGCAGACTGTCATGATGGCTTGAGTAGAGGGGGCACAAGAGCCTCCTGACTTCTAACATATTCGTCACCCACGGCAATCTCCTGGAGGCAATTAGTCAGGTTATCTACTTACTCAGGGCCTCCCGGTCCCCGCCGCTCATGCCGGCGATGTACCTGATTAGCTTCTTTCTGGCCTCGATGTCATACTGGGTAGTGATGGCAATCTGTTCCATGACCGGGGAGCCACCACCATGGTAGCCGCCCACATTGTGGATACCGCCGGACGCCGAGCAGAGAACGTCACCCATGTACCTCCAAAGCTGAGCCTGGTCTTCGGCAGATATGTTTGGACTTCGTGTAGTGTATTTCAGGAGAAGGTCTTTAATATCCGGGTTCGTGAAGTCTCTCTCGTGAGGGAAGGTAGCGGGGGCACCGCCAGAAATATTGCAGAGAATCTCCGCTTCACGCCAGACGGCCTCACCTGATAGACAGCGTCCGACATTACAGTAAATCGAATTAGGGATGTAGGAACCGGGGCCATAAGGTATGAATCCTACGCCCGGCATATAGACCTCAGGCTTGCCAAGGTCAGAGGCCGTGTATCCGGCGGCGTAACCCAGTTCGGTAGTCATGATAAGCTCAGCCAGCATCTCCCGGACGTGGGACGCCCTTTGAACGTTGTTCACCTCGGCGGCAAGGGCCGCCGCCCCCACAACGACATCACCGATGGCCGGCTTGCAGCCCGAATAGGAATGACGATGGAAGAGTGCGAAGAGTAGAGCGCATGTGCCACCATGCTGCTGTTCGCCGGCGAGGAAGACCCTTTCCCAGGGCACGAAGCAGTCTTCGAATATCATATAGGAATCTGTGGAACCTGGCATAAACCCACGCCTGAAGGTTTCCCTGGGCCTGTAGTTATGAATTGTGACTACCTGTTTCAATCCTTCCCAGTCACCTGGGATGGCGAAGGCGACGGCGTAGTCCTTGTCCTGCTCGCGTAATGCCCGAGTGGGCACTACCAGGACCTCGTCAGCCACAGAGGCCTCCGAGATATGCACCTTGCAGCCGCTGACCACGATGCCGTCGCTAAGCCTCTCCTTGATGTGCACGTAGGCGTCGGGGTCCGGCTGATCGGCGGGCCTGAGCATCCTGTCGCCCTTAACGTCCGTCTGAGCGCAGCAGCCCACCAGGTCCTCGGTCTGGAAACGGGAGAGCCACTTCTTGAAGTTCTCATGGTACTGGGTTGCCCCGTTATTCACCTTGTCCGCTTCAAAAGATACGTTGTAGATGGCGTTGGCAGCATCGATGCCCATGCACCTCTGGATGCAGCCGCCGACCCTCTGGCAGAGCATCCGGGTCATGTCCTGCTTCTTGTGCAGGTCTTCGGTATTCTGGTGAATGTGCGTAAAGCGGTTGATTCTTTCGCCGGTGAGATGAGAGATGGCGGTGCACAGGTCCTGGTTCTCTGGTCTGGCTGCTTCATCAAAAGTGGTACCGATGGTGTTGAGACAGTCCATCTGGCGCTCATCCGTACGGTCGATGAGCTCACCGTCATAGTAGATGTTCCGCTTCATCCTGGACAGGCCCTGTATATACTGCTCCTTTGTCCTCATTTTCCCTCCTATTTGATTGCCAACTAACCTGTTTGATTGTCAACTAACCTGTGACATAGTGTTCCATCCGGGTAAGAAATAGTCAATGTCATTGTGCACCGTTCTACCTGATAATACAAACCAACATTTCCCATTTCAATTTACGCGGTAATGCCCAGCAGGCGGCAGGCATTACCGGACAGCACCATCTCCTTTGCATCCGGGGGCAGCTCCGCGGATTCGATTTCCCGGAGCAACCGCCTCTGGCCAAGTAGCGGGTAGTCACTGCCGAAGAGCACCCTCTCTGCCCCAACCAACTCGACGACCTGCCGGTACACCTCCGTTGTATAGAGGAAAGGAGAGGCCGCAGTATCGAAGTAGACAGTTTTCATGGCAGCCTTCACCTCGGGCATCAGGGCATAGAACGGCAGACCGCCCCCCCAGTGGGCACAGACCAGTTTTATCTCCGGGAAACACGTAATCAGCGAATAGAGAATGTCCGGCGTAACCCCACCCTTGCCGGGGTACAGATGGCCCACCGGTTCGGAGGCATGAACCAGCAGGACGAGACTGTGCTTCCTGATAATGTCTACAACAGGTTTGAGCACTTCCGGCCCCGAGCCATGAAGTGACTGGCTGTCCAGCCGTAGCTCTCCGACACCCCTTATCCCCCCTTTGACACAACGCTCTATCTCGCTGACGGCGACCTCCATTGATTGAAGCGACGTCCCGAGTGAGGTCCCACAGAACCCTATCAGGCGCTTCGGGTAGCGCGCTATGGATTCAAGGATATAGTCATTGATTTCCACGCAGAGTTCCTGCATGGCCCACCCGCCATTGAGAATCACCGAGACATCGACACCATCCCGGTCCATGCTGTCAATCAGTTCGTCCGCGGTGGCCAGCCTGACTTTCGGGGAGGAGTAGAGCTCCGCAAAACAGGCATCACTCCGGATATATCTCTGGCGGTTCTCCTCTATCCGGGTCGGGAAGACATGCGTATGGAAATCGATAATCACTGCCCGATTATAGCAAGAGCCCCTGTCTCATTCAACCATCTGCACTCACCCAGTACATTAGTGACAGATAGGAAAATGGCAACAAACAAGATAATAACGAATGAAGGGAAACGAATCGAGGCTAACCGAGCGTGATTCGTTTCCACGTTATGTCTAGTATTCAACGTGATAGCTGACCTTTCCAATAATGGTGACCCCATCCCCTGTATCTGGGAAGTATAGGTTAGAGGAGGCGCCCCTCAGAAGGGGCGAAGCCCCTCTAGCAGGGTGCTGAAAAACCCTTTCGACCATCCCCCTGACCCCCTTCCTGGCCAGGAAGGAGCCTTCTGCGGAAGGGGGGGAATATTATGTCTGGGGGACACCCCCAGACCCCTGCTAGGACTCCCCGTTTCATTCTGTCATTCTAAGCGGTAGCGAAGAATCTCAGCTGACGGTATGATTCCCCGTCAGGTAACCCATTGCCCCCTTCTCCTCTGGAGAAGAGGGTGGAGAATTATATGTTGGGGGAGCAGGCAAAGCCTGCTCCCCCAACAAGAAAGAAACTTCCCGTCCCTACAGGGTCGGCAACAGATGAAACGACCATTTAATACTGCAGACCACGATAGAAATTAAGAGCTTTCGTGATGTCAGTACGTCTCAATAGACTTCAATAGCTGTTAATCATTTTCTATTGAGTTGCGACATATCCCGGACTACGCTATTATTAGATTTAGCAGTCGCAGCGTTAGACTGCTAATAATTTGAGGTCGAGCTGGAAGGAGAAGGAAGATGGCGATTGATCTTCAACCAATGGCTGACCGTCTGGTAGTCAGACCCATTGAGCGCGAGGAAAAGACCAAGGGAGGGATTTTCCTGCCCGACACCGCGAAGGAGAAACCCCAGGAGGGTGAAATTCTCGCGGTAGGTCCCGGGAGACTGAACGACGACGGTGAGCGGGTGGCCATGGACGTCAGTGTTGGCGATATCGTGATCTATGCCAAGTACGGTGGCACCGAGATCAAGATAGACGAGGAGGACCTGGTCATCCTGCGGGAGAGCGACATCCTGGCCAAGAAGGTCGGGAAGGCCAAAAAAACCAAGAAGGCCAAGTAAGATGGCTACAGCAAGGATGCTGGGTTAGGTTAGGAGGAGACAAGAATGGCAAAACAGATAATATTTGGTGAGGAAGTCAGGCATGCCCTGAAGAGGGGTATCGACACCCTGGCTGATGCCGTCCGGGTAACCCTGGGACCGAGAGGACACTGCGTTGCCCTGGACAAGAAGTGGGGAGCACCCTCGGTTATCGACGATGGCGTCACCATCGCCAAGGACATTGAGCTCCCGGACCCCTTCGAGAACATGGGTGTCCAGCTGGTCAAAGAAGCGGCCACCAAGACCAATGATGCCTGCGGTGATGGTACAACGACTTCTACATTACTGGCCCACGCCATTATCACCAATGGTTTCAAAAACATTGCCGCCGGGGCCGAGCCGATGTCCCTCAAGAAGGGCATCGAGATGGCCACCGAAGCAATCATTAAGGAACTCAAGGAAAAGTCGACCGACGTTAAGGGCAAAGAGCAGATTGCCCAGGTAGCGACGATTACCGCCGTCGACCGGAAAATCGGCGACCTCATCGCCGAGGTCATGGAAAAAGTCGGCAAGGACGGCGTTATCACCGTTGAGGAGTCCAAGGGACTGGAGTACGAGACCGAGTTCGTCGAAGGAATGCAGTTCGACCGTGGCTATATCAGCCCGTACCTCGTGACCAATTCCGAGAAGATGGAAACGGAAATCGAAGACCCCTACATTCTCATCACGGATAAGAAGATTTCCGCCGTATCCGATTTCCTGCCTGCCCTGGAGAAGATACTCCAGGTGTCCAAGAACCTGCTTATCATTGCCGAGGATATAGATGGTGAGGCGCTGGCTACCCTGGTGGTCAACAAGCTGCGCGGCACCCTCAATGTCCTGGCGGTCAAGGCCCCCGGTTTTGGCGACCGCCGCAAGGCGATGCTTGAGGACATCGCTATCGTAACCGGCGGCGTTGTGATTTCCGAGGAAATCGGCCGCAAGCTGGATTCAGTGACCGTGGAAGACCTCGGCCGCGCTCGCCGGGTGACGGCGAACAAAGATGATACTACCATAGTTGAAGGCAAGGGCTCCGAGGAAGCCATCACGGCAAGAATCAAGCAGATAAAGGCCCAGATTGAAGAGACGACTTCCGACTTTGACCGCGAGAAACTCCAGGAACGGCAGGCGAAGCTGGTCGGTGGAGTGGCTGTAATCAAGGTCGGTGCTGCCACCGAGGTTGAGCTCAAAGAGAGGAAACACCGTGTCGAGGACGCACTCTCAGCCACCCGGGCGGCAGTCGAGGAAGGTATTCTGCCCGGCGGCGGTGTTGCCCTGCTCAACGCCCTGCCTGTTCTCGCCAAGCTGGATGTTAGCGGAGATGTCGCCACCGGCGTCAACATCATCCGCAAAGCGGTCGAGGAGCCAATCCGCGCCATCGCCAACAATGCCGGCAAGGACGGCTCGGTTATCGTGGATGCGGTCAAGAAGAGCAAACCGGGTGTTGGCTATGATGCCGAAGCGGACGACTTCGGTGACATGGTGAAAAAGGGCGTCATCGACCCGACCAAGGTAGTCCGGTCAGCCCTGCAGAATGCATCCAGTATTGCCGCTATGGTACTGATAACCGAATCGCTGGTCTCCGATATCCCCGAGAAGGAGAGAGCGCCAGGCGGAATGCCACCGGACATGGGCGGCATGGGCGGCATGATGTAGTCACTCCTGCGTAGCGGACATCGTTACGACCTTAATAAACACAGATAGCAGAAGGCCGTGACCCGAGGGTCACGGCCTTCTCTTCTTTTATGCATCCGGGTCCGGCCCCGGTCTATAGCTTGAGCAACTCCTCAAGGTTGTCCTCTCCGGTGTCCGGACCGACTACGGCCAGCCGCAGCCGGTTACCCACCAGCAGTTCCTGTGCTAACTGGCTGATTTCCTCGGCCGTAACAGCATCGAGAATCGAGATTACCTGGTCAACGCTGAGAATCCTGCCGTTAAGCACCTCCTGCCCCCCGGTCCAACCGGCAACACTGCGACTATCCTCCATGCGCATGAGGAGCCGTCCCTTGGCCAGTTCCCTGGCCTTGGTAAGCTCGGGCTCTGAGACGGGGTCTTTGAGCTTGGCCAGTTGCTCCAGAATCGCCCGAATGGCTACCACCAGGTTCTTGTGCGCCACCCCGGCATAGACCGTAAGCGCTCCGGAGTCATGGAAGTGCTCTACATAGCTATGAACGCTGTATGCCAGCCCCAGGTTGTCTCGTATCTCAGTAAAAAGCCGACTGCTCATACCCTCGCCAAGGATAACGTTGAGCAGGCCCAGAGTGTAGCGCCTGGGATGCAGCAATGGCAGTCCCGGTAGTGCCAGACAGAGGTGAGTCTGCTCCGTGTCCCGCTTCTCCAGCCTCAGTCTTGGATTCTCCTCACCCTGATAGGCCAGGTACCCGGTCTGAGGCTCACGGCCGTTCCATTGTCCCAGTGTTTCGCCGATTTGCTGGACCACGTCTTCGTGCCGGATGTCGCCGGCAACAGCAACCACGGTATTCCCCGGGTGGTACCTGCGCGCGAGGAAGTCCAGCATCACGTCCCGCGATATCGCCGCCACCGAGTCCGTATTGCCGGCAATATCGCGCCCCAGGGGATGGTTGGGCCAGAGGAGCTCATCAATGAGCATCCCGACCCTCTGGGATGGTGAGTCTTTTATCATGTGAATTTCGTCAATGATGACCTGACGCTCGCGTTCGATTTCCTCAGGGTCGAACTTGGAATTGAGCAGCATGTCACCCAGTACATCCAGGGCCAAAGGGAAATGCGGTGCCGCCACCTTGCTCCAGTAGATGGTCAGTTCCTTATCCGTGCCCCCGTTGAGGATACCGCCCACTCCCTCTATCGCCGTGGCAATATCCCTGGCCTGGGCACGCTTCGGAGTGCCCTTGAAGCAAAGGTGCTCAATGAAATGCGAGACGCCGGCAGTGGCGTCGGCTTCGTAGCGCGAGCCCACACCAATATAGATGCAAACGGAGACAGAGCGCGTATGAGGCATAGGGCTGGTGATGATACGCAGTCCATTTTCAAGAACGGTCTTCCGATACAATACGTACCCTCCAGTTACTATTCATTCTAATCCCAGTACCAGCAAGGCGTCAATTCCAGGCTGCTGCATTTGCCGTGACCAGACAGGACAGGCTATACTTGAGTCCTGGCAGGATGCTGAACAAGGGGAGTCCAGAGGGGGCGCCCCTCAGAAGGGGCGTGGGGGTGTTCCCCGGATATTGTGGGATTGGTCGAAAGGGTTTTTAATCATCCTGCCAGTCACCAGGGACAACGACGGAGGGACACAGAATGGACAAGCAGGAAGCACTGGACGAACTGAAGAGACGGCAGGATATTGGGCGACAGATGGGTGACCCGGCGAGAATCGCCCGGCACCGCCAGCGCGGCCACATCACCGTACGAGAGAGAATAGAAAAGCTGGTCGACCCGGGGACATTCTGGGAGGAGGGTCTCCTTCAGCAGTTGCGCGCTCCCGATGGGCAGGAGCTCCCCACAAGCAAGGTCTCCGGCTATGGCAAGGTAGACGGCAGGACAGTCATCATTCGTGCCGATGACAGTACAATACTCGCCGGTACCGGCAGTGTCAGGGGCCGGCAGAAAGGTCTATATCCCGAACTCACTCAAGAGCAGAACTTCCCAGTAATCAGGCTTGGTGAGAGTGGCGGAGTCCACATGCAGAGCGTCCAGGGCTCCATTGGCGTGCTGGCGGTAACCTACCCGGCACGGAACCTGCTCCACCCGCGCAGGACACCCCACATCACCGCCATTATGGGCTACTGCTTCGGCGACCCCTCCTGGACGGCGACCATGTCAGACCTGGTGGTCATGGTGAAGGGCACCTGCATGGCGGTCTCCGGACCCAGAGTGCTGGAGGTGGCCCTTGAAGAGAGGACTACTCCGGAAGAGTTGGGCGGCTGGCAGGTGCATGCCGAGATAACCGGCCAGGTGGACGCCTTTGCCGAGGACGATGAGCACGCCATGCAGATTATTCGCGAGATGCTGAGCTACCTGCCCCAGACCTGCGACGAAGAGCCTCCGGTGGTGCCTACCAACGACCCGCCGGGCCGCAGGTCGGAGAGACTGCTGCAGGTAATCCCGGAGAAGTCTAACCGGGTCTATGATATGCACCAGATAATCAAGGAGATAGTGGATGACGGCAAGTTCCTGGAACTGAAGCCCTACTATGCCAAGGCCCTGATTACGTGCCTTGCCAGGATGAACGGCCGGGTGGTGGGCATCATCGCCAGCCAGACCATGCACAATGCCGGGGCCGCCGGTCCCGATGAATGCGAGAAGGCGGCGACCTTCATCCCCCTCTGTGACACCTACAATATACCACTGGTCCACCTCTGCGATACCCCGGGATTCCTGGTGGGGAGACCTGCCGAGAGGCGCAAGATTCCCCTCAAGATAATGACCTGGATGGCAGCCCTTTCCCTGGCCAGTGTTCCCAAGATAACGGTGATAGTGCGCAAGGCCTACGGCATGGCTATCTCCAACATGTGCGGCTCCAACTGCGGGGCTGACTTCCTGGCGGCAATGACCACTGCGGAAATCAGCTTCATGTCCCCGGAATCGGCGGCAAACGTGGCATTCAGAGACCGGATAGATGAATCCGAAGACCCGGAAGCGGAGAGACAGAAATACATCAGGGAGATGGAGTTAGGCAGCGCGCCCTGGGCAGCCGCCAGTGTCGGCCTGCTGGAAGATGTCATCGACCCGTGCGATACCCGGAAGTACATCATCGACTGCCTGGAAATCATGCACAGTCGCAGGAACGGCTTCATGAGTTTGAAGCAGTTGCAGTCCTGGCCGCCCGGCTTTTAGCAGGCTACTGAAAAGGGGAGTCCCGATACGATATCTCCCCTCTCCCTGCAGAGATGGGAGGTTTTCTTCTTGTGTAGGAAGCAGGCAAAGCCTGCTTCCTACACATATAAACATTTGCCGCCTTCTCCAGAGGAGAAGGCGGCCAGTACCATAGCTAACCGCACATGTACTCTCCGGTGGCAACCAGCATTGGCTGTACCGGAGTGTCACTAAGATGAGACGGAACCAAAACTCATTTCTGGACGAGGCGTTTTGAACTCAATGGTGAGGTCTCCCGAGCCATCAAGACGAGCTCTCCGCACCAGCGAGTCGATTATCTCAAGCTTATCCGGTTCCGTAAGGTGGTCATTCACTCTGGCTTTCATCATAGGGATAAACTCCCGGGCTTGCTGGTAGACTTCATCTCCATTACCGATAAGTCTAAGGTCGGCAAGCAGCCGGTTCTGTTCGACAGCGTATTCCTCGTCCTCATCGGTTATATCCTTGAGCTGGCGCTCAAGCTGCTCTTCGCTTATGCTGCCTTTCCTTGCCCAGGAAATAACCCTGTCCTGCTCAGCCAAGAGGTTAGCCCGCTTTGTGGTTACTTCTTTCAGTCGCCGCTCGATGGTTTCTTTCTGCCCTTTTACACGGCTGACATTAGCCAGCATTGCCGCTTCCAATCCTTCTTCCGACCCTAACACCTGCACTATGCCCCTCCAAAGTTGGTCGGCCACTATGTCGTACTCCACGCTCTTGGGTAAGCGGCATGGCGTTGATTGAGGATAACTTATCATGCGGTAGCACATGAGCCGGGGCGTTCCTCCCCAACCGCTGGCGACATGGAATCTGGTGCCGCACTCCTCACACTCCAGCACATGCTGGGTGATGTACGGCCTTTTTGCATTGCGTGGGCTTCGTACCTTGTTCTGAGAGCGCCTTGCTTTGGCTGACTCCCACATCTCCTCAGTGATAATCTTGGGTACGGATACGACAATCCATTTCTTAGGCGGATTGGGCTTCTTTCTACTTGATCCTTTGTTGCGATGGCACTGTCCGGCATAGTATTCCTGGCAGACCAGGTCGGAGACGGCCTTCTCTGCCCAGCCGAGCCGCGAGTTCAGCTTGGTAGAGACGCCCTCAGCGTTGAGCTTTTGGGATATCTTAGTCGGCGATATGCCTTCGATATACCATTTGAATATTTGTTCCACCCACCGGGCTTCGGTCTCGTTGATTACCCACTTGTGTGTTTCAAGGTTATAATCGTAGCCGTAAGCCGCTTTTACGGGATGATGACCGGCCCTCATCTTGGCCTCTCTACCCATGGATGTCCTCTGGACGATGTTCTCAACCTCGATACGGCCAAGGACCGCCCGGATTTCAAAAGTGGTGCGGTCGAATGGCTCGGCCACCGTTTCGATGGTTACGTCAGATTCTTCGATGGCTTCCATGAGTGCCG
>JADHXC010000039.1 GCA_016783135.1 Dehalococcoidales bacterium
CGGCACTCATGGAAGCCATCGAAGAATCTGACGTAACCATCGAAACGGTGGCCGAGCCATTCGACCGCACCACTTTTGAAATCCGGGCGGTCCTTGGCCGTATCGAGGTTGAGAACATCGTCCAGAGGACATCCATGGGCAAAGAGGCCAAGATGAGGGCCGGTCATCATCACGTAAAAGCGCCTTACGGCTACGATTACGACCTCGAAACCCATCGGTGGGTAATCAACGAGACCGAAGCCCGGTGGGTGGAACAAATATTCAAATGGTATATCGAAGGCATATCGCCGACTAAGATATCCCAAAAGCTCAACGCTGAGGGCGTCCCTACCAAGCTGAACTCGCGGCTTGGCTGGGCAGAGAAGACCGTCTCCGACCTGGTCTGCCAGGAATACTATGCCGGACAGTGCCATCGCAACAAAGGATCAAGCAGAAAGAAGCCCAATCCGCCTAAGAAATGGATTGTCGTATCCGTACCCAAGATTATCACTGAGGAAATGTGGGAGGCAGCCAAGGCAAGGCGCTCTCAGAACAAGGTGCGAAGCCCACGCAATACAAAAAGGCCGTACATCACCCAGCATGTGCTGGAGTGTGAGGAGTGCGGCACCAGATTCCATGTCGCCAGCGGCTGGGGAGGAACGCCCCGGCTCATGTGCTACCGCATGATAAGTTATCCTCAATCAACGCCGTGTCGCTTACCCAAGAGCGTGGAGTACGACATAGTGGCCGACCAACTCTGGAGGGGCATAGTGCAGGTATTAGGGTCGGAAGAAGGGTTGGAAGCGGCAGTGCTGGCTAATGTCAGCCGTGTAAAAGGGCAGAAAGAAACCATCGAGCGGCGGCTGAAAGAAGTAACCACAAAGCGGGCTAATTTCTCGGCTGAGCAGGACAGGGTTATTTCCTGGGCGAGGAAAGGCAGCATAAGCGAAGAGCAGCTTGAGCGCCAGCTCAAGGATATAACCGATGAGGGCGAGGAATACGCTGTCGAACAGAACCGGCTGCTCGCCGACCTTAGACTTATCGGTAATGGAGATGAAGTCTACCAGCAAGCCCGGGAGTTTATCCCTATGATGAAAGCCAGAGTGAATGACCACCTTGCGGAACCGGATAAGCTGGAGATAATCGACTCGCTGGTGCGGAGAGCTCGCCTTGACGGCTCGGGAGACCTCACCATCGAGTTCAAAACGCCTCGTCCAGAAATGAGTTTTGGTTCCGTCTCATCTTGGTGACACTCCAGTACAGCCGATGCCGGTTGCCACCGGAGAGAGCCTGTGCGGTAGCTATGGTACCGGCTGCCTGAACTTTTACTCTCTGCAGGGGTACCCCGTCTGGGAGCAGTTTGGCGTGATGCCAGTCTCCGTCGCATCGTCTGAGTGGTACTCAGGGCGGGTGGTTTTGTATGGTTTCTCTTGCATCTTTAGCGGGGTTATGATATACTCTGGTCACTACTTAAGTGGGCCTGAGTCCCACTTTTTTTCTTGAATGAGAAGTTGAAAAATGGAGGCCTGACCTGAAATGAAGAGCGAGTTTCTGCTCGCTATCACGCAGCTCTCTGCAGAGAAGAACCTGAGCAAGGAAGTGGTCATCTCTGCGGTGGAGTCAGCGCTGGAGTCGGCATACCGGAAGGACCACTTTGCCGCTAACCAGAATATAGAAGTGAAGATTAACCCGGACACGGGCAAGGTTGAGGTATGGGCTGAAAAGGTGGCCGTAGAGCAACCTGATGATGAACGGAAGGAAATATCCCTGAATAAAGCCCGCCTGATTAACCCTGACGTGCAACTGGAAGAGACGGTAATGGTGGAGGCTACCCCACCCAATGCCGGGCGCATCGCTGCTCAGACGGCCAAGCAGGTTATACTCCAGCGACTTCACGAAGCTGAGCATAGTGCCATCTTCGAGGAATACGCGGACAAAGAAGGGGACATTATCAGCGGTGTGGTGCAGCGTATCGAGCCCAGACAGGTCCTGATAGAGCTTGGTCGGACCGAGGCGGTGCTCCCTCCGGCGGAACAGATGCCCAGCGAGCGGTATCGGGTAGGCCAGAGGCTGAGGGTGCTTCTTCTTGAGGTTGTGCAAACCAATAAGGGGCCCCGGGTAATAGTATCACGCTCCCATCCTGACCTCGTGAAGCGCCTCTTCGAAATAGAAGTGCCCGAGGTTTTCAGCGGAGCGGTGGAAATTAAGTCGATAGCCCGGGAGGCATCACACCGGACGAAGGTGGCCGTGGCCGCCCGGCAGGAGGGTATCGACCCGGTGGGATGCTGTGTTGGATTGCGTGGCATCAGAATACAGAATATCGTCAATGAATTGAGCGGTGAGAAGATAGATGTTGTGCTGTGGAATTCGGATACTGCCGTCTTCATCGCCAACGCACTGAGTCCTGCTCAGATAGTCAATGTGGAGCTGAACAAGGAAGAGGGTGTGGCTACGGTGATTGTCCCTGACAGGCAGCTTTCACTGGCCATCGGGAGAGAAGGGCAGAACGCCAGGTTAACGGCGAAGCTATCCGGCTGGCGAGTTGATATCAAGCCCGTTTCCGTATATGAGGAAGAGAAAGCAGAGGCAGAACGGGCGAGGGCCGAACTCCAAGCGGTTGCGGAGGAGACAGGGGAAGTTGAAGCTGAACCTGTAGAGGAACCGGCAGCCGAGTTGCTTGTTGAGGCTGAAGAAGAGGTCGCCGTCGTGGCGAAAGTGCCGGTGGCGGAGGTGCCGGTTGAACTTGAGGCTCTGGAACCAGGGATAGTGGAGGAAGCGGAGGAAGAAGAGCCGGAGCCGGAGCCGGTTACAGTTGAAGAGGTTGAGGTGGTCGTGCCCTTTGTAGTGCCGGTAACCGCAGGGACGTCCGAGATACGGTTTGCCGAGGATATCATGCCGGACCGTGGTGTCAGGAGGAAAAAAGAGAAAAAGAAAAAGGCGGGCCGGACCAAAATCCAGGAGAGTGAAGAGCAGAGGATGAAGGGGGTACGCCGACTGGCAGTTCCCGAAGTCTCTGTGGATGATGAGGAAGAGGCCTGAACACAGCCAGAGGGTTACCAAGCACGTGCCGCAACGGACGTGTGTGGCCTGCCGTCAGGTAAGGACCAAGCGGGAACTGATTCGGCTGGTGCGGGTCGATGACGGTAGAGTGGAGGTAGATACCAGCGGCAGGAAAGCGGGGCGCGGGGCCTACCTGTGCAACACACCGGAGTGCTGGGAGGTTGGATTGAAGCGCGGCCGACTGGAACATGTATTACGAATTGCTCTTTCCCGGGACAACCGGGAGGAGCTTGCGGAGCAAGGGAAAGCTATCTTGCGGGGAGATAAATAGTGGTAGGTTCGGGTAAACAGGACGATGCCCCGAGGCCAGTGGCGGAGAGGGACAACACTGCTGCTGCGCCGGTAAAGGCTCGCCAGATTAAGATTCCATCTGCAATAACTGTTAAGCAGCTAGCGGAGCTCTTACAGGTCAGCCCCGTGGACACGATAAAGCGGTTGATGAGGCGCGGTGTCATGGCCAATGTCAACCAGGTATTGGAATTCAGCGTGGCTGCTACCGTAGCGACGGACTATGGTTGTGAAGTGCGGAAGGAACCCCTGGCAACTCGGAAGGCGGGTCGTGTTGCCGAAGTCCGGCGAAAGCGGCAGCTTCAGACCGTCGATGAAACAGGTGGACTGAAGCCACGTGCGCCGGTGGTAACGATAATGGGGCACGTCAACCACGGCAAGACCAGACTTCTTGACACCATCCGGCAGACAAATGTCATGGACAAGGAAGCCGGCGGAATCACCCAGCATATCGGTGCCTACCAGGTGGAGGTCAACGGGCAGAGGATTACGTTCCTGGATACTCCGGGCCATGAGGCGTTCACTGCGATGCGGGCCCGTGGAGCCCAGGTGACCGACATTACGATACTGGTGGTTGCTGCAGATGACGGTGTAATGCCGCAGACGCTGGAGGCGATAGACCACGCTCGTGCCGCCGGTGTGCCTATTGTGGTCGCTATCAACAAGATTGATAGACCGGAGGCAAATCCGGACCTGGTGAAGCAGCAGCTTGCGGATGCCGGCCTGCTCATCGAGGAGTGGGGTGGCGATACCGTTTGCGTACAGATTTCAGCCAGGGAGAAACTCGGTATCGATGAGCTACTGTCGAACCTGATGGTTGTTGCCGAGATGGAAGAGCTCAAGGCAGACCCTTCCCGTTCCGCAGAGGGCGTGGTTATTGAAGCGGAGATGGACAAGTTCCGAGGACCTCTGGGTACGGTGCTGGTCCATTCCGGCACTTTGAGGCTGGGTGACACAGTCGTGGTTGGTGATACGTGGGGCAGAGTAAAGGCGATGTTCAATGACGCCGGGAAGCGGGTCAAGAGAGCCGGTCCCTCCACTCCGGTAGAGGTGCTCGGTCTGAATGGTGTCCCGCAGGTCGGTGATGTACTGACGGTTACTGCTGACGAGCGCCAGGCACAATCTTTAATAGAGAAGAACAGGGCGGAAAGGGAACGAGAGGGGACTGCACCAAGGGCGGTGAACCTGAGCAATGTCTACGAGCAGTTGAGCGCCGGCCGGGTAAAGGAACTCAATATCGTAATGAAGGCCGATGTCCAGGGTAGCATCGAGCCGATAAGGACCTCTCTGGAACAGATTGCCGAAGAAGTCAAGGTCAGGGTCATTCACAGCGGTACCGGTAATGTTACCGAGAGTGATGTGATGCTTGCTATCGCATCCAAGGCGGTGATTATAGGTTTCAATACCGGGTCGGAGACTGGTGCGCGGCGGCTGGCCGAGCTGGAAGGCGTGAGTATACGCTATTATGATGTTATCTATAACCTCGTGGACGATATCGCTAAAGCTCTCAAGGGGATGCTGGAGCCTACGTACATTGAAGTGATTGAGGGTCATGCCGAGGTGCGCGATATCTTCTCGCTAGGCCGGCGCGAAAAGGTAGCCGGCGCCTACGTAACCGAAGGCAGGATGGTTCGTGGAGCTTCGATCAGGGTGCTTCGCAATGGACAGGTGGTGCATGAGTCTGTCGTCAGCAGCCTGCGTCGCTTTAAGGATGACGCGCGAGAAGTGGCCAGCGGCTATGAGTGCGGAGTGGGCGTCAGAGGTTTTACTGACTTTGAGGTGGGCGACGTTCTGGAGGTATTCAGGACAGATGAGGCTGGCTGAGGAGGAGACCGTGGGATATCATATCGAGCGGGTGAACAGTCTTATCCGCCAGGCAATGAGTGAGATGCTTCAACGCCAAGTCAAAGACCCACGACTTGGCAATTTCATTTCGATTACGGCAGTCAATACTTCTTCGGATATGAAGCACGCCAAGGTATACGTCAGTTGTGTGCAGGGTGAAGAAGACAGGCAGGAAATACTCGGTGTGCTGGCTTCCGCAGCAGGGTTCTTCCGCCGGGAAATGGCGGCACATCTGAGGTTAAGGCGGGTCCCGGAGCTTACTTTCCAGTGGGACGATTCCATTGAGCGTGGGGACCAGGTGCTTCGGCTTATTGACCAGGTGACTCCGGGAGAAGACCGCACAGGTACCGAGTCTCCCCGCCAAGACTAAGGCCACTATCAGGACCGTGTAGAGAAGGGAGCCACGTTCCCTGGTGGCTGTGCGCGATGGTTTATGGACGGCATACTGAATGTCAACAAGCCCCGGGGCAAGACCTCTTTCGGGATTGTGGCGCTGATAAGGCGACTTAGCGGTGAGCGGCGTGTCGGACACGCCGGTACGCTTGACCCGGAGGCCACCGGTGTCCTTCCCATCTGCCTCGGCCAGGCGACGCGGGTTGTCGAGTTCCTGGTAGACGCCACCAAGACCTACCGCGCAGAAATCGAGCTGGGTATCGCTACCGATACGTACGATTCCACCGGCATGATTGTCCAGAGGGGGGATGTCTCGAGGATTGGGCGGGAGCAGGTGGAGGCGGTGCTCGATTCCTTCCGCGGGCAGATTCTGCAGACCCCTCCGATGTACAGCGCGGTAAAGCACCAGGGTAGACCGCTTTACCATCTGGCGCGGGCCGGTATCACCATCGAGCGACGGCAGCGTCAGGTAGAGGTTTATCGCCTTGAAGTAACGGCGTGGCAGCCACCGGTGGTGACAGTGGAGGTAGTCTGCTCCAAAGGTACTTACATTCGCTCTCTGGCCCATGATATCGGGCAGGTCCTGGGTTGCGGGGCTACCGTGAGGAGCCTTATTCGCCTGAGGTGCGGTATCTTCGGGATAGAGGAAGCTGTCTCTGTGCCGGAGCTTGAGGATGCCTTCCGTGACGGATACTGGCAGCAGTTTGTACGTCCCATGGATTCTGTGCTCACGGACTGGAGGGCGGAGACTGTCAGTGAAGAAACGGCACAGGTCATCAGGAACGGACGCCCTGTGGAACTGGCGAGTAATCCGGGCGGTAACCCTGAGGTTCCAGCCGATTCGGTATTGGATACTCGCTGCCGTGTGTACACTCCGGATGGCCGCCTCCTCAGTCTGATGAGGTTCGATACAGCTACCCGGCAGTGGCTGCCTGTGAAGGTATTCCAGTAACCCATTGACTGAACGGGGAGTTCAAAGTTTCCCTGACTTAATGCAGGGATTTGACCTGCCCCCCGAAAACTGGTCCAGGTAAAATGTTAGAGTTGAAGATAACACCCTCATTAAAAAATCGTCCTGTTGTGCAGGGTCTCTCGGGCCACGCCTGAGATCCAGGACTGCGCGCCGTGGCTCATCAAAGCAAGGGCCTGGCGCCTCTGCTTGATCAATCTGAAGCCTCAGACTTCTTACGGTCCTCGTGCAGGTATCTCATTGCTCTGTCAGTAAGGCCGCGGAAGCGTCCGTCCAGCGGCATCGTGCCGGGCTGCCGAGGCTGCTGTGCCGGGTCCCGGCGGATGAAGTATTCCCCCACTGCTCTGACTGATGTCGTGAAACCCATCATGTCCAGTGTTTGATTGATGGCGAACTTGACGGTCCGTGTGTAGAACGAGCCAGTCTCGTTGACGCGTGCGGCGTAGGCCAGAGTTTCTCTTTCCAGGTCGGCAGCGGGATAGACGCGGTTGACAAAACCCCACGTCATCGCCTCCTGGGCAGTCATGAACCGGTTTTCGTAGAGTATCTCCTTGGCTTTCCGAGCACCCACGTCCCAGGAAGTGGTGAAGTAGTCGCCATAGGTGGGTATGAAGAGCGCGTCCTCGGAGGCAAAGATAAAGTCCATGGCAGAGGCGATCATCCATCCGCCATAGATGCAGTAGCCGTGAACCATGGCGATCGTCGGCTTGGGCAAGTCCCTCCAGCGGAGGTGACTGTCTACATAGATATCCCGGCTCAGTCCTGTGCTAGCGAATGCGTTGAGACTCTCTGTGCGTTTCGCTTGAGCGGCTTGCTGATCTTCCGAGTCGAGGTCATGTCCCGCAGAGAAGGCGCGCCCCTCCCCTGAGAGGATAATCACTCCCACTTCTGAGTCACTGACGGCGGCGTTGAACGCGTCTTCCATCTCTGCCAGCATCGTCCAGCTCTGGGCGTTGAGTTTCTGAGACCGGTTGAGAATCACGCGAGCTACTGGCCCCGGTTCATACTTGATTGTCTCGTAGTCCATATCATCCTCCGCTAGGCAGAAACTCTGGGACCCTATCCTATGGTCGGGTCGGAGCCAGCCAGCCAAGCTGCTCATCAAGTGGCGGGTTTTTAGACGCCTCAAGGGAACGCGTGTGACTGACCGGTGCCCACAGTCTATTACTGGGAAGCGATGATGTCAAGCGGTGGGGGAATCACACATTCCATCGTCTTGTTTAGCCACCATTGATTGATTTGCTAACATTTTTATTAACGGACTCTACAGCACAGGACGAGACAGGACAGTATTGCCAGGCATGAAGGGAGTGTGAGAAGCACGAACGGAACGGTACGCGGGGCTACCTACCGGCATAGGCGGCACAATAGACCTGTATCTTTTAATCAGGTGCTGGTCTTGAGGTCTCGGCAGCTACTACTACCTGCCTGAGTTCGATGCCAGAGAACCAGAAGTCTGCTTAGCGTGAGCGTAGGCCGATTCGCGAACAGCGAACAGCAGTGACTTCGGCTATGAGCTCAATGCTCTGGTGTGGGAAAGTCCCCTTTGGTGGAGCTAGGGTATCAATAGGTAGAACCTTTGAAGTGGCCTTCAGCCTCGTGCCACAGTCGTAGCACCACCTGGCTCCAGGCGATGCCATCACTTTACCGGCTTTCCAATTCATAACCGCCCCAGTGCCTTGAGCTGTTAAGAAGTCACTGCACATTTTGGACTATTATTCACAGAGGTGACAGAAAAAGCTATTGTTTATCAAAATTCGGGTTAATATTTATCTCGGGGGATCCAGTCCAGGCCTTCTCGCTTCACCAGCGTCCTGTCAATGTGAAGTGTATTCGTGCCGAGATAGCCGAGGAACCGCTCAAAGCAATCTCGCAGGCAAACTCGTATCTTTTCCGATGGTGTGATGCCGGATTCCCACCACCAGTTCTTTATAATCAGAGCATTGCTTTTCTTCTCACGCCCCGGTTCGAACCGTGCAACGAACCGGTCGTCACAAAGAATGGGAAGCACGTAGTAACCGTAACGTCGTTGAGCGACCGGTTTGTAGACCTCCCATGTGTAGTCGAAACCGAACAGTTGCTTCACAAGCTCTCGCTCCCAGAGCAGGTTATCTAGGGGGGCCAGTATAGTCGCATGTGTTATCTGGTTGTCGGACTCCATCACCGTATCCAGCTCAGTCCTGTCCTGGCTCCTCATATAGAGTGGTGTCTTAATATCTTCAACTCGTATCTCTACCGCTCTGCCCTGTTTTATCAACCGTTTCAGGGCAATAGTTCGTTCCTGACTCCCGGCTCCGTGAATCCCCGACCATACCATCCCACCTCTATTCCATAATAGCCCAACACTCCCGATGCGTCTGAGGACATGCCAATCGTGGTACTGCTCCTGTGTCTCATGCAGATCGGGAGCCGAAAGCAGCTCTTCGGGGATGTGGCGTCGAGCGAAGTCATACACCTTGCGGGTATGTACCTTGTGATGAATAACCAGCTCACCCAGGTAGTACATGCTGTCCAGGGCAACATTAGCTAGCCGTTTCGGACCCCAAGGCGAGTCTACTTTCTGGTTATGGTCCAGATCAATCGAAGACAGAGGCCCTCTCTCTTCGATCGCCTTGCGGATCTGGGGGAAGACGGCTCTGACCAGGCTGGAATCTCTTCTTTGGGAACGCTCGGCTGCTTCCCGCTGACGGTAGTAGAAGTATGGCCAGTCCTCGGTACGGTAGATGGCCATCATTTTATCCCATCCGTCCAAAAGCTTCCGGTCTTCATATAGGAGCTCCTGCAGAATAGCGGGGTGAAAATCGGCAATGCGTGATTGAAGTACCAGCTCTGGGTTACGACCGACGATGTCCAGGGGATCGAACTGGATACAGCCGACACGATGAATGAAGTTGAGTATACCAGCTTTACCATCATCCTCGTATGGCGGCCACAGGCGCTGGTGTGCCAGAATAAACCGAGAGGCTTGTTGTTTAGTCAGTGTTATGCTATCCATTATAACTCTCGATACCAGACCAACATAACCTCATTAGCCCACCGTGGATTAGCCTCTAGCATATAAGCAACGTCTTTGGCAATGGCATACTGGATATTCATTAGACCCACCACATCGAGCTCCTGAGCAATCATTGTACTCATCTTACCATACAACAAATTAGGGTTGATGTAGTTAATAATTCCGTCAGAGTATTAAGTGTAGAAAAAGGAACGATTCTCGGAACGGGCGATGACTCGTCCTGCGGCAAAGGCCATGTATCCAACAACATAGGCTATTGTGTCATCTGCTACACGAAACAGTCTTTTATTACTTTGACTGAACACCTCCAGTTCTTACGTAGACGGTAATACGCGATAGCCATCTCCTTAGCTTTTCACCTTGCCCGGTGTGGTTATCTGCCGTAGCCAAAGCCTACTCACTCGCTCTACATAGTCCCCCTGTCACTTTTGCCCTCAATTGTCCAGGCAAACAGGGTACCGTTATTCAGCAGGTAGCTCTCGCCAAGCGTAATGCAGGAATCATTACCGTACTGAATGCCAGTAATATCAATTAGCACCTATATCGCTGTATATCCACCGTCTACCATCACAGCTGAGCCCGTCATAAATGATGATTCATCTGAGGCCAGGAAAGCGACTACATTGGCCACTTCCATTGGGTCTGCACGCCTCATCATCGGTGCTTCCATCTTGTATGATCTCACTTCATCTCTGACGTCTGATGTCCAGTTTACCGAATCCTCCTGTATGTGTTTTCCCAGGTTAGTTGATACGGCCCCTGGACAAACACAGTTGGCGCGCACACCTTTGTGTGCGTACTCTGTTGCTATGGCCCTGGTTAACTGCAATATGCCACCTTTGGCAGCTTTGTAGCTGGCAGCAGAACCACCTGGCCCGATTACGACCGATGAAATTGAACCGATAGTAATAATACTTCCCCCACCATGATTAATCATGTGTCGCAGGGCTGCCCGGGCACAGAGGAATGTACCCGTTAGCTGCACCCGGATTATGCGCTCCCAGTCATCAAGGGAGGTCTCATGTATCCCTCCTCTTGCGGCAGTCCCCGCGTTAGAAACCAGTATGTTGAGACCACCGAACTCTTCAATAGTCTTCAATGTCATGGTCTCGACATCTTCCTCGTTGCCGACATCACAATGTACAAAACAGGCTTCTCCTCCGGTAGACCTGACTAGGTCGGCTGTCTCTTCAGCCAGTTCAGTGCGAATATCGCCAATCATGACACGAGCACCTTCTTCAGATAGCTTCAGAGCACATGCTCGGCCGATACCACTACCTCCACCGGTGATAATAGCGCTTCTGTCATTGAATTTTCCCATCTCATTCTCTCCCTGATATTACTTTGTTACCTCAGGAAAGGCTTACCAATCCCGCTGAACGTCCGTGAATTACAGAACTAAAACTGTGCCCTCTTCGCTGACAATCTACACCTGCTCCCCGTCTACAAATGTGGGATATGTATGTGGTCAGCGAAAGTGGGACAATGTGGACTTTGAAGTAACGGACGCTTTAGAGGCCAGTACCCTGCTTCCTGACGGTTTTATTATAGTCCTTTCTTCCCTGCAGGGTCTCGTGGTGCCGACCGGTGTAGACGTCGTAGGGGGTGATGTTGCCGGTGCCCTCGTGGTAGCGGCGGTAACTGTAGTATTCGGCGAATGGTCTGGTCGCCTCCTCCAGCTCCCCGTCCACGTACATTACACATCCCGTAATGTTGTTTAATAATGATGGAACCCTTCCTTCAGCCCGGAGTCCGGTATCTTGTCCGGAATGACTCTCCTCTGGGGGTGGTAATACTCCGAGGACTTCAACGCAAAGAGTGTTTCCAATGTCAGTTGATACCACGCCTAACCACTTCGGGGATGCCGCCCCAGGAAATCCAGGACTATGCTGTTGACCTCATCTGCCGCTTCGACATAATAGCCATGACCTTTGTTTTCCAGCATGACAAGCTCAGCACCGGGTATCCTTGAGGCAAGGACCTTTGAGTTTTCGGAGGGGATAATCTTGTCAGCAGCCCCGGCAATGACCAGAGCAGGCATCCTGAGTGAGGGCAATCGGTCATAGGTATCAAAACTCCTTACCGCTTCTGCCTGCCGTGCAATGCCATGAGGTGGAGCCACATATGCCACCGCGTTAGCTACAAACTGCTCGATAATCTCTGGATTGCTATCGATGAACTGCTGGCTGAACATGTTGAGTAGCCCTCGCCTGACCCGCTCTTCTCTCGGTAGCTGCTCCAGGTGCTGCCGCTCGGCACGGCGTGTTATCGCGTCTGTATCCTGCCTTATAGTATGTGGCCCACCACAGAAGGCACACCCCAGAATAAGGCTGATTACCTTCTCTGGATAGCTAAGGGCAAACTCCTGGGCAACCATGCCACCCAGGGCAGTTCCGTAGATATGGGCTGCGTCTATCCCGATAGCCTCGAGCAACCCAGCAATATCGCCCGCCATCATCTCCATTGTGTAGGGGACATCCGGCTTATCACTCCGCCCCGCACCCCTGTTGTCAAAGATGACTACCCGGTACTCCTTTGAGAGAGCAGGAACCTGGCGGAACCAACGCAGGGAGTTGCTGCCATGGCCGATAACTAAGACCAGAGCCTCACCCTCACCATGAATCTCGTAGTATATATTGATGTCTCCAACCCTTGTCGTAGGCATTTCCCTTTCCCTCCTTCGAAGAAGTGATAGCAAATCATATTTACTCACCCGGTTCTACAAAGCCGCCCAGTTTGTTAATCATGGATTATCCTCTCAGGCCTCCAGAGTAACGTCTACGCAGTCAGTACAGGCACGCTTAGCAAGACAGGCAGGGTCACATCTCCGGTGCAGCACTCACCTGGACCAGCAGCGGTGACAGACCGAGGGGTCCATTCTCCTGACTCATCGATGTATATAATTTCTCCGGGTGCGTTCTGGATGTCCACTGGTGTTCATTTGCTTCGTAGTTCTCCCCGGTAAATCCAGGCAGTGTTGCTACATGGTTGGGAATTACAATCAAACCCACCAAAGTATAGCACCTGCCCTCTGTCACCGGGGAAGGGAGACACGGCGATGGTACGCACGGCTACCAGTGTTGGCTTGCCTGGGTCCACGACTTCTGCTACTTCGTAGCTTATGTCTTCACCATTGGCATGGCGGATGAAGTATCGTGCTTCAGCCGCAAAGTACCACTTCAAGTCTTCTCTCACAAAGAGTCGCACTTCTGGTGGTGGGTCTGCATTTATGTAAGAGCCAGGATAACTGGATTCAAACCCAAACAACCAGACAGTCTCCCCGGTTTGCGGGATAGTATAGGGCATAAACCGGTTATAGGCGGCGAGCACCCCGGCAACCGGCTTGTTCCAGAGGTCGGCTAAAAAGGATTGCATATCAAGTTCAATTGTCTCCCTGAAATCAAGAGACGGGTCAAGCCGATGCACCTTTTTCAAGGCAGCAAATATGAGTACTTCTCCGGCACCGGACGGATTGGGTACAGCCGAAAGCCCGCGGATACCAGCCGGGCTTGTTTCTTCGGGACAGTAGTAAACTTCCTGCCATGAAGGAGAAGGTCCATCAGTGCGCCGGTAGATGTGACGAGAGGTGGCACAGTAAAAATCACCGTTACAGTCGCAGAAACTCATAACACGTTCGCCGGATGGCGTCTGAAATTCTGAAGACTGCTCCCACCGGATACGACCGGGAACATCGGGGTCGTAAACACCGCTGATTGTACCCAGGGTACTTGTGCCTGCGAAAATATGGTCAATACCCGTCACTCCGTCGTGGTGAAGGCCGATAGCCCGTGTCGTGCTGTATTTCCACACCTCTTCACCCAAAGCCATTGGGGCCCACTCTCCACTTTCATCGTCGAGACTGAATACCTCCAGGTCACCAAGATAAACATCGGGCGCCGCCAGCAGAATCGACACCGGGCTGATTGAGTTCCCCTCACTATCAGTGGTGAATGTAACCACCTTCAGGGTGACTAATCTCAAATTATTCGTAGTAAATTGATGTTCCACCCGCCACTGACCTTCGGGTGAATCAAGGACCAGTATCTGACACGCTTTTGGAATATCCGGGTCGCTTTCCATCCAGAGGTCAGTAGCAGCATAGAGCTTGCCTTTGTAGGGCACGATGTACATGATTTCGGTGCCAGTCATCAGCCTGTCATTGACATCCCTGGTACCCGCTTGCCAGGAACACTCAAAGTCAAGCCGGGCGAGGGACGGGGGACTTGATTGACAGGACGGCAGGACTACTGCACTAATCAGCAAGCAAGCGAAAATGAACCACGCTGCTTTCTTCTTCACGTTTCCGACTTCCCAATCCTCTACTCTGACGCTATGTCTCCGCACACTAACCAAATAGTACTGTCAATACAGCACTATTAACGCTCTTGACTACCCGTAGTCTCTTTACCCTTACGGATATCAGTCGGATTCAACGCTTTCTCTCAGTGCTGCGGCACTGGTGCGCATGATGTTTCCCGCAATGAAATTCTGAATACTATCTGCTCTGGCATCCAGCAGGTCGGCTTTGAGAAGTGAAGCCTCCTTGTGTTTTGAAGCGTCGTCACTACCTCTGATAGCGAAATCCGCCAGATGCAGGGCAAGCTGAATGTCGCCTTTCTGCTGCAACTCTTTGGCACGTTCAATCAGTTGTTCCGCACCGGTGAGTCTGGTAACCTCAGCTGCTATTGTAGAGCTGTGAGAAGGGAATAGCTCGCTCGGATTGCCGTCGTACCAGCCGGTGTATCGCCGGTAGACGTCGTGTATGACAAACGTGGGGTGGCCGTAGGCTCCCACAAGCCAGGGGTCGTTGGCCATATCCTCGGGTATTGTTATCTTCTCCAGTATGTCCTCAATCCAGCATTGCTCGTTTAGCAGCCGGACGACCTCGTCCTGGATGTATCGCAGGAACTTCGCCGTTTTCAGACACCTTTCTCGTGCCAGACCGCTGCGTAGAACACCGAGACCGGCAATGATGAAGTCCGGGTCCTTGTCGGCTATCTTCTCCAGAGCCTCAGCCCATTCCAGGGTATAGCGCTGCTCCTTCAATGGATTGCCGGTATTAGGGCACCCGCCAATTAACAGGTCGCCAATCATGGCAAGCTTACGCTCCGGCACCCACACCCAGATGGTGTCTTCCGTCTCCGCCGGGGCATGACGAATCTCGAAGGTGAAGCCCCCCAACTTGAACTCCATGTAGTCCGAGAAAGTAGTATCAGGATAGACGTACGGCGACGGCCGTGGGCTGCTTCCTTGCTTCTGTTGGGCCCTCTGCATTTCGGGGCCGGGGAACTGGAGAGAGCCGATATACTGACGCCGTCCGGCCAGCATCCGGTACTTGTCAAATCGCTTGGCCAACAGTTCGTGACCGATGATTCGTGGTCGGGGGTGACCTCTCTGCTCGGCATCTTCCAGGAAGGCATGCACGCCGCCGGTGTGGTCTCCGTGGCCGTGTGAGTAGATGATGGTGTGGAAAGGAGCGTCTGTCCTTTCTCTTATTCTCCTGACCCTGTCCGGTCCACCCTGAGGCATACCGGTATCAACTACCACCAACCCCTCCCCGGTAATAACCATCCCGCTCGGCCCCGCTACCGGGATAACTCGTCCTATCTTAATTACGTCCGGAGCAAGCTCTTCATCTTTACCCCGGAGCTTTCTTACTTCCTCTATATCTGAATTATGAGTCACCACAAGCCTCCTTTAGTCCTTAGTAATCCCGGCAGTCTCCGGCTAACCATACACGCCGCCCCGCTGCCTGGCCGCTTGAGTTTCTCTTCGTCAGCGTGGTTCAGAAACGTACCAGGTGCCGCACCATTCTGCCAGTCACCCGGAAGACGCAGGCTTACTTCGGGTCCGGTTCCTCCAGTGCCTGGAAGATTATGGCTCCTTCCGCATCCCTGGGCATTGGCCAACCGGCCAGATAGCAGATGGTGGGAATCAGGTCCAGGCACCAGACGTTGCGCTCCAGCTCGACACCCTTCCTTATCCCAGGGCCTGATAACGTGAACAGGCCGCGCAGCGAACCCAACCCCCACTCAGCCGTGGGCAGGAAGGGACCGTGCTGGCCGCCGAAGCGCTCGCTGGCCGCGAAAACGATATCACCAACGTAGTCGCCATAGATGTTGATGAAACGAGCATCATCTTTCTTCAGAGCAAACAGTATCGGTTTTAGGCCGGTAGCAGGGTCAACGTATTCAGTCAAAGCCCTGACTACCGCCTCCTGCACCTGGTGATACTCTTCCCCCGGTTCGACGATTCCGTCCGGGTCTCTCCCCTTGACGTTCACGTAGACATACACAGACCTCTGTCCCACTGCCTTTGTCCTGGACCAGTTGATACTACCGTCCTCGTTTCTCATCAGGAGGCCGGCATCTTCCAGAATCTTCTGGAGGTTTGGGGTGGGACCGTTGGTGGCTTTGGCACCATGGTCTGAAATCAGGGCAAATACAGTCTCGTTTTCGTCGGCACAGGCAAACAGGTCAGCAGCAAAACGGTCACAGACCTGGTATATGGCCAGCTCCACCTCCTGGTACTTCTTCCACTCGGCCTCACTCTGAGCAGTGGCGGGGTCCATCATCCAGGAGATGGAGTGCCAGGCATGGTCGGGAAGATGGTACTGCATCATGAAGAGGTCCCAGGGTTTGTTTCTCAGGATGTAGGTGCAGGCATCGCTCCACCACTGTTGCTCCAGTTCCGCCAGTTCGAGCACGGTGTCGGTGTCAAACCAGCCGCGGTCGAACCCGGTGAACCCGGATTCTGGATAAGGCAGCCCCTTTTCCGACTTAATCTCGGCGGCCAGCGAATCAGGGTAGGACCAGCCGTCCAACGCGCAGATGCAGCTATGGTAGATACGGATGTCTTCAGCGTCTCTGGAGAGTTCAAGGAGCTTAAGTGTGAAACCCGCCTTCTTGGGCCCCGCTTCGGTGGGGAATTCTCGGGTGATAATGGGTGACCACTGCCCTTTTTCCAGAACAGCCATAGGCGAAGAGGCATCCTTGCTGTCGCAGATGACCACACGGTCGTAGCCTTCCCCCCTGGTGTCCAGCACGAGCATATGCCAAACCGGGCGTTGCATCCGATAGCGACCCGATGAAGGGCGAACAACCAGGGTGGCCTCCAGCGCTTTCCTGGCCGGGGGCATGTTGCTCCAGCCATCAGGCTCCTTCAGAGCGATGACGTCCGGTTGTCCCTGACCTGGCGTACCCGCGAAAGGTTGTGCGCGTACCACGCCGGACTGGAACGGCTTGGTGACGAAGATACGCTCGTAGGACAGGGCACACCGGGGAGCACCCATCGCGCCCCCTGCCTCGACACCATGTTGGGCGAAGCGGAAGGCTGTCTCGTCGTCAATCGACGGTGGCCGTTCTTCGGTCTCGCTGCCAAAGGCGCCAGCCGGCCAGAAGTAGTGGTTGACATCTACACCAGCACCTCCAATCTGATAGCCGTCCTTCACCATCGGGGGCCAGGTACCCGGGTAATTGACTATCACTGATTTCTTGCCGGCGCGAGCAATGGCGTTCCAGACGAACTCTGCCTTGACATCGCCACTGTAGAAGCCGCCGTGACTGCGGTTCAGGGGCTCTCCCGGGTAGTGTACGTTAAAATCGGTGATGCCGTGGGTGCTGGGCCAGGCACCTGTGGATATAGCGGTCCAGTTGGGTGGTGTGATTGTCGGCAATGGTAGCATGGCATTCTTTGCCCAGACCCCATTGTTAATGACTCTGGCCATGGCGGGCAGTTTGCCTTCTTTGCAGTACTTGTAGAGCCTGGGAGCAATGGGGGCGTCCAGCCCCAGGATTATGACTTTCTTCGGTCTCGCTGTCATTTCAAAACCCTCCTGCAGAATTACGCCCATGGGATTGTGCCTATAGGATAATACCCTCATCCTTGAGCCGGGTAATATCATTCCAGTCATATCCCAATTCCAGGAGCACGTCCTCGGTGTGCTGTCCTGTCTCGGGAGCGGTGTGCCTCAGGGACGCGGGGTTCTGACGGAACCTGACCGGCGTGGTTACCATCCTGGTGCGGCCCACCACCGGGTGCTCTATCTCAGCAAAGAAGTTATTGGCCAGCGCCTGGGGGTCGGCAAGGACTTCGTCAGGCGTTCTGACCCGTCCGTAGATGCAGTTGTGCTCCCTCAGTGTGGTCTCCCACTGGTCCACGCTCCGGCGGGCAAAGACATCATCAAGGATGCTGACGAGTTCCTCACAGTGCTGTGCACGGACTACCATATCAATGAAACGGGGGTCGTTCTCCAGGTCCGGCCTCTCCAGAGCCTGGCAGAAATCATGCCACGAGAGGTCAGACTGAAGCATGGCCAGTTGAATCCAGCGGCCGTCGCTGGTGCAGTACTTGCCGACAAGAGGATTCAACGCCCTGGCACGGTCGTACGGTGCCAGGGGCAGGCCAGCCATGGCAACCTGGAGGTCGGCCGCCAGCGTCCACACCCCCGAGTGATAGAGAGACAGTTCCAGTAGCTGCCCCTGCCCGGTCCTCTCTCTATGGAGCAGGGCAGCAAGGATGCCGGCGACCATGTGGAATCCCACTGTCCTGTCCATCACGCCACCCCGTTGCGTCGGTGGAATACTTCCGGACTCACCAAGCAGGTACTGCATTCCCGTACTGGCCCAGGCAGCCGCCATGTCGAACCCCCGTCTGTCTTTGTCAGGTCCCTCAGTACCATAGCCAGTCAGGAGAGCATAGACAAGCCGCGGGTTAATGCCGCTCAGAGCAGGGTAGTCCACGCCCAGCCTCTGGAGTGCAGCCAGTTCATAGTTGGACATGAACACGTCAGATGCCTTGACGACAGCGTAGAGGATATCTCTGCCTTTCTCCGTCTTCAGGTCCAAGGCCAGGCTCTTCTTGTTCCGGTTGTGCACTTCAAACCGCCAGTTGACCGGACTGGGGGAGAGTGCCATGATTCCCCTTTGAGGCTCCCCGGTGAGAGGCTCGATTTTCAGCACCTCGGCACCCCAGTCAGCCAGCACAGCAGCCCCCGACGGGACCGCCACGAAATGGCCCATATCAATAACACGTATGCCTTCGAGTATATCGGTCACTCTCTGCCTCCTCGCCTGACGCTCGGACTAGCTCCTCTGAACGGGGACCTGTCGCCTCCCTGCAATTGGGATTCCTGGACCCGCTCAGCCTCCTCTACGCTCACATCATCTTCTGAAAAGCTGCGTACTTCTCCTTATCAAAGTGACTCAGCAGCCGTTCCAGATATTGCTCCTGTAACTCCTGACGTACGTTCTCCAGTGAAGGCTCTTCCACAAGGTTTCGAAGCTCGTCAGGGTCGTCGGTCATGTCGTATAGCTCGACTGGCTGATGTGTGCTGCTATCAATGGCCATCTTGTAGCGCTCCGTGAGCACCATTGAATAGCCGTACACTTCGCTGAAGGCTACTTCCTTGCCCTTGTGGACATCCGGTGTATCGGGGGCGGCCTTGACATTCTGCACGAGGGAACGGCCGTCGCTTTGCTCGAACGGCTCAGCGCTTCCGATATCAAGTATCGTGGCAGCAACGTCAAGCTGGTCGGTGAGGGCCTTCGATTCAAAGCCCTTGCCTCCTCCAGGAGGTCTGATAATGCACGGTATCTTCAGTGCATTTTCGTAGAAAACTATCTTGTGGCACATAAAATGGTCACCCAGCATCTCACCGTGGTCCGAGGTGTAGATTATCCAGGTGTTGTCCAGCATACCTCTCTCTTCAAGGACCTTCATGATGAGACCGATACCATCATCGATGAGTGTCACCTTACCGTAGTAGTGAGTCCTCATCACCTGCTTCTGCTCCCTGGTCATGCCATCGAGAGCACTCCACCTGAGCACGAACTCGACATAGGGAGGAATGGGTTTCGACGGCCATTCCATAATGCCTACGGGCATATCCTCAGGTCGGTATAGTGCCCGGTACTCCGCCGGCGAATCGAAGGGGTCATGGGGTCCAGGGAAGCAGACCTGCAGGTAGAAGGGTTTATCGACATCATAGCCGTGTATCCAGTCGGCCGCCGTCCGAGCCGTATAGCTGTCCAGGTGGTCCTCAGCCGGAAGGGGGCAAGGTAGTTCATCCCAGGGTTTCAAGCTGCCATCCCTCATTGCCTTGTTGTACTCACTCATGTACTGACGGTGTGTCTCCAGCAATCCCTTCTCCGCCAGGTAATCAGTGTAAGCAGAGCCTAAATTAGCGGAAGCTCTCGGCCCGGTAAGCTCGTGGATATCTTGGTAGCCCCAGTCTTCCAGCTCATGAACATGCTCTCTGGTGTCTCCTGCACCAGCATGAACGTACAGGTGCGTTTTCCCGATGACAGCGGTGTGGTAACCAGCATCACGCATATTCCTGATGTGGCTCGGGCCGTGACGGTCGGCAACCACGTTGTTGTTCCAGACGCCGTGCTGATTGACATACTGGCCGCTGATGAGAGATGCCCGCGCCGGCATACACAGTGGGGAGTTGGTGCAGCATCGGGTAAAGGTTGCTCCTTCGGCTGCCAGCCGGTCAAGATTGGGGGTTTTTACTACAGGATGTCCGGTACAACCCATGGTATCGCCGCGATGCTGGTCTGAAAATATCAGTAAAATGTTAGGTCTTCTGGCCATTGCTGTTTCGCCTCCGCCGAATTCATCTGTACCAGTATGCTCAGTTGGCCGTGCCGACTCACTCCCCCGAAAGCAGGACGGCAGGAAGGAGGAGGCCAGTGTCAGACCGCCGAGCATCACAGCGCCTTTCAGGAATTGACGCCTTCCCACAGGGCCCGTGTGTTGCTTCATGTCGAATACGGAATGCGCTGAAGGATACTTTTTAGCAAGGTTTATACCCTTCGTCCTCCCCGAGACAGCCTTTCGGCGTCTATCTCCTGGAACACCTTTAGTCTGGCTTCATCCAGATGGCCAAGAAGGTAGCTAATGTGGCGCTCGGTCAATTCATCACGTACTTCCTTGAATGAAGGGTCTCTCACCAGGTTATTAAGCTCATTCGGGTCATCCACCATGTCGTACAGTTCCAGCGGTTCCCGTGTCAGGGAGTTCACCGCCATCTTGTACCGGTCAGTCAGTACCATCGAATAGAGGTTCACTTCGCTGAAGACTACCTCCTTGCCCTTGTGGGCATCCGGTGTATTGGGGGCGGCCTTGACATTCTGCATAAGGGAACGGCCATCACTTTTTTCGAACGGCTCAGCGCTTCCGATATCAAGTATCGTGGCGGCTACGTCAATCTGGTCGGTGAGGGCATTCGATTCCCAGCCATTGCTTCCTTCCGGAGGTCTGATTATGCAGGGTATCTTCAGTGCACTTTCGTAGAATACTATCTTGTGGCTCATGAAATGGTCACCCAGCATTTCACCGTGGTCCGAGGTGTAAATTATCCAGGTGTTGTCCAGCATACCTCTCTCTTCAAGAGCCTTCAGGATGAGACCGATGGCGTGGTCGATGAGGGTTACCTTAGCATAATAGAACGTGCCCATCAGTTGTTTTTGGGCTTCCGTCATACCGTCAAGGGCACTCCACCTCAGCACGTTATCAAGCTGGGATGATACCGGCCAGGTTGGCTTGTCCATGACCCCCACGGGCATATCCTCAGGCCGATACATGGCGCGGTACTCCCCGGGCGAATCGAAGGGGTCGTGCGGGCCCGGGAAGCAGACCTGGAGGTAGAATGGTTTTTCCCCCTTGTAGTTCCTGACCCAATCGGCGGACGTCCGGCCGGTGTAAGTATCGAGGTGGTCCTCCGGTGAAAGAGGCGGGGGTGGCTCTTCCCAGGGGCGGACTTCGCCGCTCCACATGCCCCGGAGATAGTCCCTGATGTAGTCCCGGTGCGCATCGAGTAAACCCTTCTCCGCCAGATAATCGGTATAGGGTGAGTCAATTCCCCGTGAGGCCCACGGCCCGGTGAGTTCGTGGGTGTCAACGTATCCCCAATCGTACAATTGCTGGACGTGGTCCCTGGTGTCCTTAACGCCACCATGGACGTATAGATGCGTCTTACCAATGACGGCGGTATGATAGCCGGAATCACGCATGTTCCTGACGTGGCTGGGGCCATGCCGGTCAGCGGCATTCCAGTTGTGCCATATGCCGTGCTGGTTAACGTACTGTCCGCTAATCAGCGACGCCCGGGCCGGCATGCAAAGGGGCGAGTTGGTGCAACACCTCGGGAATCGGACGCCTTCTGATGCCAGGCGGTCCAGATTTGGCGTTTGTGCGGCCGGATTCCCGGCGCAACCCATGACATCGCCACGATGCTGGTCCGGGAAGATTAGTATGATATTCGGTCTACTTGCCATTGCTGTCTCCTTCTCCGCAAATGTACGTATCGGCTACTCCAACCAACCTGTTACCCGGTCGACTAGAGAGACTCGCCTTGTTCTCTGGTTATGGTGGCTCCGCTCTGCAGGATATGCCGGGCAATCATGCTCGGCTCAACTCTTGCCTTGTCATCGAGCAGTTCGGCCTTGAGAAGTATGGCCTCCTTACGTTTTGAGATGTCCTCGGCTCCCCTGATAACGAAATCAATGATGTGCAGACCAAGTTGCGGATTACCTTCCTGTTTGAGTTGCCTGGTCCGTGCCATCAGTTCCTCGATGCCAATCATCCGGACCACTTCGGTGGCTATCTCCGAGCTTTTCGAGGGAAACAGTTCGCTGGGGTTACCGTCATACCAGCCGGTATACCGCCGGTACACATCATGTATAACGAAGACAGGATGACCATAGGTTGGTGCGAGCCAGGGTTTGTTCATCAGGTCTTCCGGCACCTTCACCCGCTCCAGTATTTCCTCAATCCAGCAACCGTCATTGAGCAGCCGGACAACTTCGTCCTGAATATAGCGCAGGAACCTGGCCGTA
>JADHXC010000040.1 GCA_016783135.1 Dehalococcoidales bacterium
GAGGTGATAGAAAGCTGGAGAAAGGATTATAATACCGTTAGGCCGCATAGCGCATTGGGCGGACTGGCACCCCAGGAATTCATGGAACTAGACGGAAACGCTAAGATGGACGCGGCATTAAGAATGGGGTAAGGTCAATCCGGGAACCGAAAACGCAGAAGTCGAGAAGGCTTATAGCCATGACCCCATCATTAGCACTACAATTGAAGGACTACCAGACGGCTCAATCTACGCTGAGATTACTGGCTGACAATCCGGTGAAGCAAGATGGCCTGATATTCTCAGACCTGGACGGGCATCCGTTAAATCCAGATACTATTACTCCTGGGTTTGCAAAGATAGCGAAACGAGTAGGATTGAAGTTGAGATTCCATGATCTTAGACATACTCACGCCACATTAATGTTGAAGGCCGGAGTCCACCCTAAGATTGTTTCAGAACGACTAGGACACGCATCAGTAGCATTTACGCTCGATACCTATACCCATGCCGTACCGGGATTACAAGAGGCTGCCGCGAAAACCTTTGATCAGGCAGTATTCAAATCCTTAATTATTTAGTAGAATATTCTTCGTTATGTGACGTCGGGATAATAATATAAAAGGAAACAGTTTTCAGTCATGGCAACTTATGAAGAACTAGCAGAAAAGGTTAAAGAATACCAGGATGCGGTGATTTCTTATGCTACCGGTGGAAGATGGGACGAGTTGAATTATAAAAGACTCCGTGAAGAACTTTTATCAGAACCCGCCATAGCTGGCATTCTACCTCGATTCGTTCAATATTGTGTAGATTTACTCCATTATTGGCATTTTATAAAAGGCGTTTCGCCTAAATACAAAGGTCGACGCGAATATCTTTGGAGTGAACTCGGTCCTGTCATAAACCAATTGAAATTAAGTGGAGGCGCTCTTTCCCCATCTGACGCGGTAATAGCACAAGCATTTCATGGAGTAGATCTAGATTTTATTCATGAAACTTGGCAGATTGCACTTCGTAGACGATTTGAAGATCCAAAAGGAGCTATTACATCTGCACGCTCCCTAATAGAAACCGTATGCAAATACATACTCGATGATTTAGGAATTCCTTATAGGGCAAATATAAAATATCAAAAGCTTTACCAGCTCACTTCGGAATCTTTGAATTTGGCACCTGGGCAACACTCTAGGTTGGCTATCAAGCGTACCCTTGGCGGTATTACATCAACTATCGAAGGAATTGGACATCTACGTAATGTGCTCGGTGATGCTCATGGCAGGAGTAGAACGAGTGAGAATCCAGAAGTTTCCCATGCTGAGTTTGCAGTGAACATTTCTGGCGCTCTATGTACCTTTTTAATATCTGCTTTGCAGACACAGCGGGCAACCTCAGCGTAATCCGATTTCCCCCATCTCATCAATTCTTTAATTCCAAACATATTGTTACTTTGGATTAGCAAAAGATTAGCAAAAATATAAAAGCCCCCTTAGTTTTCAATGCTTAGAGGGGCTTTTTAGCCTCAAAAAGTGGAGCCAGCGAGAGGAGTCGAACCTCCGACCGGCGGTTTACGAAACCGCTGCTCTACCCCTGAGCTACGCTGGCATGCTATCGTGGACCTCACCACTTTGACGTTCGAGGCACCTCTGGCGGCAGCACCTCGTCGAGCAACGCCATCATGTCCTCTTGCGTACCAGATATTATATGGGAACAGGTATCCATAGTAAAGGCAACATAGCTTCTGCCGCTCTGCATCTCTCCTGGTAGAGATTCTATGCTAAGCCCAGTTCCTTCAATTTCCGTTCACCCGGAATTCCATCTTCACTCCATCCACGGAGCTGGTAGTATTCATCTAACATTTTGTCCAGGGCTTCCGGAGGAACGTAACGTCCTTTGGCCGGTCCATCAGCGATAGGCGTATTCATTACCCGGTAGGGAAGTGTATCATCTTTGCGACTGATTCCCTCGCGCACATTTATCAGGCGTTCCAGATTATAAATACGTTCTCCTGCAAGTTCCAACTCGCTTTCGTCAACATCCCATCCAGTAATAAAGTTAAGCATATCTGCATACGCCTGGTTAATGAACAGACCAAAGCCCCTCTCACTGATAAAACGGCACAGTACCAAAGAGTCGTTTACTGCCGTAAAGTGATTATTGTGGAAAGCATACTGAGCCCTGTTTTCAAAACCGAAGTCATCCTTCTCATATAGCGCAGTAGGGCGAGCATCATGATGGCTCCCACCTCTGGTAGATGTCGCATAGCATATCGCCATACCACCCAGTCCTCGTGCCGAATGCCCGGCTATTTCCAGATTCTTGGTAGTGTAAAGCAATTTCCGCGATTCCCCACCAATCTTTTCGGCTATCCTTTCGGAACCTAGAGCCAGTAGCTCCCCGATGACCTCTTTGTGAGCAGTTTTTTTAATGAGTTCCACCATGCCTGGGCCATCGCCAAAGGCTACTTTGCCGCCAATATCTTTCTCAGTGCAGAGGCCGGATTCCAAACACTCGGCTACAAACGATAATGTGAGACCCATCGATATAGTATCCAGCCCCATATAATTACAAACTCCATTTGCGTTGAATATGGATACGATATCCCTGCAGTCCATCATTGAGCCGAGGGCATAAAGTGTCTCATACTCCGGGAACTTAATAGTGTGTCCTGCGTATTCCCCGCCAGGCACGTTAACGTTTTTCCCACAAGCGACGGGGCAGTAACGGCAGCCGATATTCCTGGCAAAATACTTCTCCTTGATGAGTTCGCCACTGATATCATCGGCAAATTCAAAGACCTCTCTCTGGTTATTATGCGTCCCCAGTATGCCCTTATTATTTATGGATTTAACCAGCACAGGGGTCCCGTAAAGGCTCAGTGCCTTACCTTTTTCCCTGATTGTCGGGCGAGTTTCTGTCAGAAGATTCTTGAGTTTATCAGGGCAAGCTATCCTGGTACGTCTATTACCCTTGACTACAACTGCTTTAATTTTCTTAGCACCCATAACTGCCCCGGCTCCCCCTCGCCCGGCAGTCCCTCCACGCATCCAGCCGGTGTGGACAACATTGGCGAATAACACCCCATTTTCTCCCGCCGGCCCGATGCAAGCCACCATTGCATCCTTCCCTTCCGCTTCCTGAATTCTCATGGCAGTTTCATAGGTGTCCTTACCCCAGAACTCCTTAGCGCTTTTCAGGATGCCGCCACTTTCTGTAACCAGCAAATAGACCGGCTCCTCTGCTTTACCGGAGATATATACAGCTTCAAATCCTGTCCTTTTCAGCGAGGAGCCGAAGCCTCCACTGG
This sequence comes from Dehalococcoidales bacterium, assembly GCA_016783135.1. GTDB lineage: Bacteria > Chloroflexota > Dehalococcoidia > Dehalococcoidales > Fen-1064 > DUES01. Next base: position 3,287 of record JADHXC010000040.1, read on the forward strand.
CACTACCGTCGTTATAATGGTTGGTGAGAGGGGATTTATACCCGATATGGAATCTGTCGCACCCGGGCACACCGGTATCATTAACCGGCCCGACGCCAAAAGCGATAGCGTTTTCTTCTCCGAGAGGGTTGGCTCCTGCGGGAACGCCATCAAAAATGAGCTTGGCTACGAAGCCATTACCACCAATATAAGAGCGAGCAAAAATCTGGTCGAAAGTCTCTTGCTCACTCTTGCCTGTGCTTAAGTCTACTTTCAGGGTTCTTCCCGTATAAGCATACATAGGGTTAACCTTCTCAGATATTTATTATTCTATTAATAGGCTTGATTGTAAATTTTGGCTATCTCTTCTTTGGTGGCTACCCTGGGATTGTTATCAGGACTGCCACTGGCAATGGCAGCCTCTATCATTTGAGACATCACTTCCTCAAACCTTTTCCTGTCCACACCCAGGTCGCGAAGTTTAGGTATCTCAAGCTGGTTAATTATTCTTTCTACAGCATCCGCTCCCGTCCGGGCAGCCTCCATATCAGTTAACCCGGTAACATCTTCACCCATGGCGGCAGCAATTTCAGCATAGCGTTTCGGGTTTCCTGCCAGGCTGAACCTCATCACCTGTCCTAACAGGGTGGCGTTGGATAACCCGTGTGCCACATGGAAGTAGGCACCAATTGGGCGGGACATACCATGCACCAACGCTACCGAGGAGTTACCAAAAGCGAGCCCTGCCTGATAAGAAGCGAGCATAGTGTTATCTCGAGCTTCTATGTCGTTGCCATCGGCCCATGCTTGAGGGAGATTCCGGGCAAGCAATCTTATAGCTGACAGGGCGAGAATGTCGGTCATTGGTTGAGCTTTGCGTGAAACATATGCCTCTATGGCATGCGTCAGTGCGTCAAGGCCAACGGCAGCGGTAATTCCTTTCGGCATAGCAATAGTCAGCATTGGGTCAACGATAGCTAATCTGGGCATTAAATACGGGCTGGCAATTAGCATCTTGACATCTGTCCTGGTGTCGCTGATGATGGTAAAGATAGTGACTTCGCTGCCGGTGCCTGCCGTAGTCGGGATAGCAACTACGGGGATTCCTGGATTCTCTATCTTATTGGCTCCCGCATAACGTTCAATAGAACTCTTATTGGTAGCCATTACAGAAATCGCCTTTGCTGTATCAATGGGCGTCCCTCCACCCACGGCTAGAATCATATCGCACCCGGACTCTTTGAAGACCCTGGTGCCCTCGACAACGAAGTCTACCGTAGGCTCAGTAGGTAACTTGTCATACACTTCAAAGTCTAAATTATTCTCTTTCAAGGAAGATTCAATCTTTGCCAGGACGCCCAGTTGTCGTAGATTCTCATCAGTGACAATTAAAACCCTTCTTGCTCCCAGTGCTTTCAGCTCTGCCCCGGCATCCTCAGAAGAATTGCAACCAAAAATCGACACCGGCATTCTAAATACTCTTGTTATTGCCACCCTCCCTCTCCCTGCAACTATACTCAGTAGCGATGGTTTTCACCGTTCCGAACCCTGTGGCTGCGTCCCACAACTGGTGGAACTCTAATCTGGCCATATACTACCCCTGTGTACAATCTCAGTCAATCCCGTTAAGCAACCGGTGGGGAAAGCTCACCTCAAGCGTGACCGGAGTGCTACTCACTCCGTTTTAGCACTCTCCTCTACTCTGCTGTAACTGCTCGGGTCAATACCAGCCCTATCTCTCCGGGTAGCTCATTGCGATTATCACTGGTTATTTCAAAGATTGAGGTTGCTGTGCTCAACTGAGGTAGAAAAGCGGAGAGCAGTCCCTTTCGTATGACCACAATGCAGTTTTTTATCTTCCCGGAGGCAATCTGTTCAACGACCTCGGAAAAACCCTCTCCACCAAGTTCTATCGGACCAAGCTCATCAACCAGCAGGACGTCTGAGGCAATCCCGCTGTCTATTGCCTGAATCCCGAAGTCGATACCTTCAGGGTTGAAGAAGTACTTCGCCGTGCGAGGGCCCTGGTATATGCCACCGGTACTGGCCAGGACTCTTGTTTCGCCAGTCCGGATGTCCTCAATGACGATGTCCTCGTTCCCGTTCCTGGCCTTTCGGGTAATGATGCCACCGCAGCTATAGCCCTGACTCCGGGCTGTCCTGACTACCTTCTCACAGACAGTGGTTTTACCGATGCCTATAGCACCAGTGATTATGATAACCATTGCTATGGCTAGAGCCCGGCCACAAGGGCCAGGGCACTTATCCCCCAGCATGCTAACACTGTGGATGCCGATACAGCGTAGTAGACGGGCCGGCGTGCCAGCACCGGGGAAGTCTTCACCGACAGCCATTCACCTGCAAGATAGCCCAGAGGCAGGAATATGGCAGAGAAAGCTGCCTGCAGTACGCCCTGATTTGTGATGAATCCCCCGGCTGTGAATACTACGCGGGCATAGGCAGGGGCATTCATTACATATATGGCAAAATAGACCCAGGCAACGGCGCTTATGATACCTACCAGGGCTCCTGCTCCAATCCCGATGAAGGCATTCTTCGCTATTCGGTTCATTATGAATACTGCAACCAGGCCGAAAGCCAGCGATTCGAATACAATGGCCATAGCCGGGTTCACTATATGGATGCTGGCAACAGGCAAAGAGAACAACCAGACGTCGAGTAGCTTGAACGAGGCAGCCACAATACCGATACCGGGCAGCATGACCGGCTTCCTGTAGACTGCCAGGGCCGAGGCCATGATAGCCACCCCGATACCGCTCATAATGGCACCCTTGTTGGGGAATATAATCATGTGCAGGAACCCGCCCAGAGTGGCCTCCAGCGATCCCCAAACGGAACCAAATACCAGAATCCCGACGCCCAGACGGACCAGGTCTTGTAGACTGCCAGGCTTGTTCTGATTCACTTCTGTCACTGTTGTTCTCCTTTTGCTATTCCATATCCAGTAGCCTGTCTTCCCAGGAAGGGAGCACTCCGCTATTGCCTTCAAACGGCCTCTACGCGACAGGGGACATAGCGATGCATTGGTGTTCCTACATGGTCTCGATGCGTGTTCTTGGTTAGCCGGTTGACATTAGCACCGTACTTCACCCCGTTGTAGACGAGTCCAAAGCCGTGAGGAATAATGACGTGTCCTTTCCTTGTGTCCGGTGACACTTCCACTTCAATCGTCTCTTCTCCGGCCTCGGTGGTGACCCTGACTGTCTGACCATCGGTGAGAGCCAGTTCCTCGGCATCCACAGGATGCATCGCCAGTGTGCATGGACGTCTGCCTTCGTTCCATGACGGGTCCCGCATGCCCGTATTGGCGTTCATGTCTATGTGCCGTCCCGCCATGAGAATCAGGGGAAATTTTTCGTCAGCTTTGAGCCGTTCTTCTTCATCGGCAGGATTGATGTCTTTTATCCAGCCTTCAACCTCCCTGGTATGAAGCTGAATTTTCCCGTTCTTCGTGCCCAGTCTGCTGATGTTCTTCTCCGGATCGCGTCTTCCGACCAGCACGCCTTCCGGGTGATCAATAGTAGCCTGATATATATCCAGGCCCTGGTCCGGTCCCACGGCAAAGCCTGCTCTTGCGGCTTCTTCCTGCTGGGCTGGAGACCTCTGCATAAACATGGTGAAATGGCTGGCCAGGTGAGCAGAGCCGATTGCATTGCCCAGGGTCTTCGCGGCGATGAACTGCAAGGCTCTTCCACTCTCGGGGTTTGCTGACACATGGTCCATTAAGGCATCCCGGTAGTCCCTGATGTTGCTGCTTTCGGCTGTCTTATAGAGTGACTCAGGAAGCTCGGGAATCAGTCCCATGGCGTCGGCCAGGAGGGTGAATATCTCACCGCCTTCCTTCTGCTCTCCTTCTGCTTCAACAACCGGCGGTCGTATCCGACTGTACACTTCCGAGAAACCTCCGCCCGGGTTGCCATCCCACGATTCATAGGCCGTCCTGGAAGGGAGAACATAATGGGCAAGGACGGCGGTCTCACTCATTACTATGTCAGCCACAACCAGCAGGTCAAGTCGGCAGAATGCCTCTTCATAAGCGGTTGTGTCAGCATACGACCGCAGAGGATTGGCTGCGAAGTTAAATACGGCCCTGAGGCGGTCCGGATGGTCACTCATAATCTCTTCCTGTATGACATTGGGCGGGAACATCCCGTTGATGGCAGGAATGTCCGTTACCATCGTCCGCCATGTACTCGGGTCGTTCGGGTCCGAGTTGACTCCTCCACCTGCCAGGTAGTTGCCTCCCGGCACACCGATACGACCGCAGATAGCCATCAGCACAACCAGGAGATATGATACCAGCGCGCTGTGTCGATTCATCAGTACGCCAAGGTCATCGTGAAGGCAGGACTGTCGCGTAGCAAACTCCTTACAGACCCTGAACACCTGGTCGTAGTCCAGCTCGCAGACCTTCAGTGCTGCTTTTACGTCGAAATCAGTAAACCACGGCAGTATCTCATTGAACCCGTCAGCATGCCTGTCGATGTATTCCTGGTTATGCATCCCTTCTCTGAGGATGATGGAAATCATCGACTTTACAAGGAGTGCATCGGTACCGGGACGGATTGGAAGATGGATGTTCGCTATCCTGGCGGTTTCCGAAAGCCTGGGGTCAACTACGACAAGAAGCTGGTCCGGGTCTTTGGACATTTTCAGTAATTTTCTTCGTGCCTGGGAATAATTATGACTCATCAGGGGATTTTTCCCGATAAGCAGCAGCATGTCGCTATGCTCATGATCGGATGCGAACTGAAAACCCTGGTTACCCAGTGTCAACCCGTGTGCCCAGTAGCGTCCGGCAAACTCCTGGTTAGCGGCTGAATATTGATACCGCGAACCAAGCCTGCGTACAAGCCGAACGAGATAAGGAATACCGTAAGCATTAAACTCACCGCCACCGACCAGCGAAGCCAGAGAGCGCGGGCCATGTTGCTGGAGTATGCCCTTGAGCTTCTCTGCAATCTCACTGATTGCCTGGTCCCAGGATACCCGCTCGAATCTATCTCCCACCTTCTTCAGGGGGTAAAGCACCCTGTCCGCATTGTGCTGGTGAAAAGCAATGTTCATGCCCTTCCGACAGATATATCCTTCACTCATCGGGCTATCCTTATCAGGGCGGACCTTGGTAATGCGGTTATCCTCGACCTGGACTTCCAGTCCGCAGCTATTCCCGCACAATACACAGGCTGTTTTCTTCCATGACATGTCCTGTTACCTCCGTTTAGTCATATCCTGAATGCAGCAGTATCTTAGGCCAGTTCTACTGGTACCCCGGTGCTTCACAGTTTAAATATGGTGCTTTGCCCTGACAACCCAGACAGATTTCGCCGTCTTTTCCGGGATAGCCTTCTTCGCATGACGGACAAACGGTAAAAGTACCTCGATGTTGGGACTTTACCAGGTACATGTCAACCTTTACTTCCCGGACACCGAATATTGAAGTACCAGCACATTTAACCTCATTTATCAGTGCTTCAAAATCCTGCTCTTTCTTGGGTTTCAATTTAAAAAAGAAGGTATTGAGCTCGGGCCAGTCATCGAGCTTACGACTGTCCACATATACGCGAACACCATTACCCGAGTACTTTTCGAACAGGGACAGGGCAAACCGGCCCAGGTTGATTACCTTCAGCCAGCCGTTGCCAACCGTACAGGGAGTCAGGATTTGAATAGCATCCGGAAGACACGCGCGGGTCTCGCAGATGGCGTCAAAAAATTCTCCTTCCGGGAGATTTTGATTTGCCAGGTCCACCATGAATCCGCCAATCACCATTCCCGGTGCAACGTGTCCGTGGAAGGCTTTTACCATCTCGATGTACTCATCATAAGTGTGACCGCAGATGGTGATTTCGGAAGAAGTGGTTTTCTTCATCTACGCTTCGTGACCTCCGTTCCTGCTGCTATGTCGTCCGTGTTGGCGAAGAACCCTCATGAAACTTCGAATGCCTTTGCTTACGAGGCCTATCTGAGTCGGTGCCTACAGTCTATGACAGGAGCCAGAGGACGTCAAGGGCGGTGGCGAACTCAATGCGCCGAGGTGTACCCATTGCCAGCCGTCACGTTGTGCGATAGAGTACCCTGTAATCTCCTGTACATACCGCCGTATCACTCCTTTCTCAGTTCTCTTGAGACGATGATACCTGAACCCTACCGCCTCGCCCCCCTCCAGAAATTGCCTGACTTGCTCTGCTGTCTGCAATTGTCCGTCTTTCATGAGCAATCGCATGTCCCAATGATAATGGGTTGCCTTAGTCCTTCAGGCTCATCTTTTACCGGACGAGTACTTGTGCTTGACAACCCCTCAACATAGTATTACACTCAAGTCCCCGTCGTCATCAGACGGCCGGTAGGCCGAATCCCGGGAGGAGGTGTCTACCCATGACATACTGGTTTACCGAACCCGCATTGAAGAGCCTGGTGCCGCTGGCCGGTGCCAGTGCCGTGCGGGGGCTTTCCACGCCATTCACCGTGCCCAGGCTGTTCATGGGAGCCAATGCGCTCTCCGAGGCAGCAGGACTGGGGGCCGGTGTTTTTGACATGATTGCGGCATCATGCCAGCAGAAACGGGCGTTCATTGTTACGGACAAACATGCCGTGAGGTATGCCAACAGGGTCTCTGAAGTCGTGAAAAAATCCGGGTTCACCACGGAGACCTGGGACAAAGCTGAACCGGAGGCTCCCCTGGAGAACGTGTCCGCGTGCGCCGAGGCCATGAACGGATTCGAGCCGGATGTGATAGTGGCCGTGGGCGGTGGCTCGGTCATCGATGGCGCCAAGGCGGCATGGGTGCTATACGAACGCCCGGATATTGCCGACTTGGCTACCGTATCGCCCCTGTTTCCCCTCGGACTGAGAAAGAAGGCAATACTGGTCGCCATCCCGACAACCAGTGGCACAGGTTCGGACTGCACGGCGGTATCCGTTGTTACGGATACCGCGGCCAAACGGAAGATACCCATTGTCAGCCCGGAGCTGATGCCCGATTTCTCCGTGCTCGTTCCCGCCTTCGCTGCCGGTATGCCGCCGGAGCTTACCGCCGGGACTGGTCTGGATGCCCTGACCCATGCAATTGACTGCGTGATGTCCCCCATGACCAACGACTTCACAGACGCGATGGCACTGAGGGCTATTAAGATGATTCTTCGCTACCTGCCCAGGGCTTATCGTGACGGTACCGACCATGAGGCCCGACTCAGGATGCACATTGCTGCCAGCATGGCCGGAATTGCCTTCGGCAATGGCGGTGTCGCTCTGACCCATGCCATGGGACATGCTCTGGGCAAGACCTTCGGGATACATCACGGTGTGGCCGTCGGTGTCTTCATTCCCTATGCCCTCCAGTTCTATTCCCCGATAACAGATAAGTACCTGGATATCTGCGAGGTGCTGAAGATAGAAGATACGTCCAGCGAAGCGAGCCTGGCTGCCCTTGTGGAAAGGGTCAGGTCGTTTCTGCGGGCGCTGGGTATTGCCACGGACCTGAAGGGCCTGGGAATCGCCCGGGAGGACTTCGAGAAGAGCTTTGATACGGTCGTGCTGCACAGTTTTGAGGACCCGTCCATGTTCCAGAGCCCCAGACCGGCCACACTGGAGCAGTGCGAGACCTTGTTCCGCTACGCCTATGAGGGCAAAGACGTGGATTTCTAGGAGGTGAGCCATGTTTGGATATCACGGCAGGTTCCTTGATGTTGACCTCAGCAATGGGAGTGTCGGGACTCTGGCGCTTGAAGAAGACCTTCTCAAGAAATTTATCGGCGGGGCAAGCCTGGCCGCACACCTTATCTACGACCGGGTCAAACCCGGTATGGACCCCCTCGCTCCGGACAGCCCGCTGGTATTTGCCACCGGGCCGTTTACCGGGACAACTATCCCGATGGTCAGCCGTTCCGCCGTGTGTGGCATTTCACCACTGACCGGTATCTGGGGTGAGGCCACCACCGGAGGGGTCTTTCCGTTCAGGCTGAAGGAGTCCGGTTACGATGGCATTATGGTCACCGGCAAGGCTGACCGACCCGTCTACCTGTGGATACAGGACGGCGTGGCGGAAATTCGGGACGCTGCCCATCTATGGGGCAAGGACACCTACGAAACACAGCAAGTCCTCAAGGATGAACTCAAGGAATCCGGACTCAGTGTTACCTGTGTTGGCCCCGCCGGCGAGAACCTGGTGAAGTACGCCTGTATCATTAACGACCGCGGCAGGGCTGCCGGTCGATGCGGACTGGGTGCCCTGATGGGCTCCAAAAACCTCAAGGCCGTTGCCGTATCCGGAAAGCTCCGGCCGGATGTTGCCAGCAAAGATAAGTTGGCGGAACTCACACGGCAGGCAAGGGACACAATCGCGCAGAACTTCATGTCGGTGGCCTTCCGGGAGTACGGTACCCTGATGTACATGGACCTGGGTATGTTCCTGGGGGATGTCCCTGCCCGGTACTTCGGCAGCAGCGTGTTCCCGGCGAAGAATGTGACCGGAGAAGCATTGCGACAAGCCTACACAGTGGGCAACTATGCCTGTCATGGCTGTCCCATCGGGTGCGGGCGGACTCTCAAACATGTCAGTAAAGACCTCGATGAAATCGACGGCCCGGAATACGAGACTGCGGTTGCCTTCGGCCCCCTGTGCATGAACTATGACCTTGAGTCTATCGTGATGGCCAACCACCTGTGCAACGCCTACGGTATTGACACGATATCCGCGGGCGTCTCCATAGCCTATGCAATGCATCTCTTCGAGCAGGGCATACTCTCGGAAGACAGGGCAGGCATGAAGATAGAGTGGGGCGACGGCAAGGCTATCGTTCGGCTGGTGGAGATGATTGTCAACCGGCAGGGGATAGGCGAGCTTCTTGGTAAGGGCACACGGAGCATCGCCGAGGAGCTTGGTGCAGACCCCTCGGAAGCAGCGCACGTCAAGGGGCTGGAGATGCCGCTGCATGATGCCCGCGCGTTCACCGGGATGGCCATTTCCTACGCTACCGGCCCCAGGGGAGCCTGTCACCTGAAAGGCGACTACTACAACGTTGACCTGGGTGGCGGAGTACCTGAACTGGGTATTGTTGCCGGGGACAGGCTCCAGTCGGAAGCAAAGGCTGAGATGGCGGCCAGGTACCAGGACTTCAAGGACATCTTCGACTCCCTGCTGCTGTGCAAGTTCGCACCGCTCACACTGACACAGATTGCCGAAATGCTCAGCAACGTCACCGGATGGGAGTATTTACCAGCCGACCTCCATACCGCCGCAGAGAGGTCCGTTAATATCAAGAGGGCAATCAGCAACAGGCTGGGTATCACCAGAGAGGACGACAGGCTGCCAAGCATCAACCTCGTGGCACTGAAAGAGGGAAGCACTGCAAACAAGTCCCCGGATATGGACCTGATGCTCCGGGACTACTACGACTACCGCAAGTGGGACTGGGACACCGGCAAGCCGACACGTGAGAAGCTGCTGGAGCTGGGCCTGGAAGACGCTGCCCGGGACCTGTGGTGAGCCGTAGCGGTCCTTCTGAGCATAGGTATAGTATTGCTTACCTCTGACTCCCCCAGTGAGAATCAGGATATGTAATACCTATATCTGATAGACTCTTCTGAATTATACACTCGGGCGGTTTGTTAAGCGAGAGAAACAGTATGTGAAGCCACACCTTGAATGCACTCGTCTAACAGGGCGCTAAATAGGGGAGTCCAGAGGGGGCACCCCTCTTCCGAGAGGGGCCGAAGCCCCCTCTGGCGGGGGTCTGGGGGTGTCCCCCAGGTATAATTCCCCCCCTTCCTGGTCAGGAAGGGGGTTAGGGGGATGGTCGAAAGAGTTTTTCATCACCCTGCTAAAGCTGCACCGGGCATCTTAGGGTTGTGGTGACCTTCCTCTGGAAAACGTAATAAACTCCTCAAGCAGTCGGGAAACTATCCTTTCTTTACGGTAGATGCAGAAAAAATCCCGCTTGAGTGTCAGCCCCTCAACTTTAACTGCCTTAACCAGGTCAAGAGCCAGGCTCTTTTTGATTGCCAGATTCGACACAAATGCAATCCCTGCCCTCGCCTCTACCGCGGAGACCACTGCCTGAGTCGTGCCTAAAAGCAGATTTGGCACCCATTTGCTAAGGTCAAGCCCGGACTTAGACAAGAGAGTTTGGAGGCTCTGCTGTGTGCCTGAAGTCTCCTCACGGAAGATGAGAGGCTCTCCTTCTAGCTCTGCCGGGGACACCTCTCTTCGCTCAGCGAAGGGGTGTTCAGGAAATACAATGAGTACAATCTCGTCTTCTGCTGTCTTGAATGACTCCAGTTCCTGGCCTTCTGGCGCCAGGCCGCAGAACCCTACATCGTAGCTACCGTCTCGCACTCCGCTGATGACGGTCAGGGAATCGGAGATTACCACCTGTGCTCTTATAGCCGGATGCAGTGCCTTGAACTCACTAAGAATGGATGGCAGCAGGAATTCACCTGGAATAGTGCTGGCAGTAACGACCAGGTTTCCAGTCACCTCCTCACGCAACTGGTCGATATCGTGCCGGAGTTGACCTCGCTCCTCCTCTACAGATTCGGCAAAGCGAAGCAGTCGTTTGCCGGCCTCGGTCATGGTGACTGCCTTCTTGCTTCGGTCAATCAGGCGAACACCAAGGTCTTGTTCCAACTTCTGGATTTGAAAGGAGACCGCAGGCTGGCTGATAGATAGCTTCCTGGCTACCTCCGAGAAATTCCCCAGCCTTATTACCTCGAGATAGGTCCTCAAATAATCCAGGTTCACGTCTACCTCTATAGATATTATTTATCTTGCACTAAGATATTACTTATGGTACAATCCACTGTGGCTATTTTATGCCATCCTGACCAAATCATCAAGAAGCAATTGGTAATATTTTCTCTAACAGAGAAGGCGATAATCGGGCAAAACAGCCAAGGAAAGAACTTTCACAGCAGGGAAGGAAGGAAACTTGACCCGATTCTGGACGAAAAGGACATTTATCATCGTTGCCGGACTCATATTTGGGGTACTGGCAGCCCTGATGACCAACTGGGGCAATCCACCGAATATGGGTATCTGTGCTGCCTGTTTCCTGCGTGATATTGCAGGGGCAATCGGGCTGCACCAGGCTTCGGTGGTGCAGTTTATCAGGCCGGAAATCATCGGTTTCCTGTTAGGCGCCTTCATTACCTCATACACCTTCCGCGAGTTTCGCTCCAGGGGTGGGGCATCACCGATGATTCGTTTCGTCCTGGGTGCTTTTGTCATGATTGGTGCCCTGGTATTTTTGGGGTGTCCAATCCGTATGATGATACGTATTGCCGGTGGCGACCTCAATGGTGTTGTCGCGCTGGCTGGAATAATCGCCGGTGTACTAGCCGGCATTTTCTTCCTGAAAAGAGGCTTCAACCTGGGGCGCGCTACCAGGATGCATCCGCTGGTCGGGTGGATTATGCCGATGCTTATGGTAGGTCTTCTCCTTCTCGCCATTTTCCAGCCCGGTTTCATATTCAACAGCGAGAAGGGACCGGGGGCAATGTTTGCTCCACTCGCCGTTGCCCTTGTCGTCGGACTGGTAGTTGGTTTCCTTGCCCAGAGGACCAGAATGTGCTTCGTTGGTGCCTGGCGTGACGTCTTCCTGGTTAGAGATTATTATCTAATCAGCGGCGTAGCCGCTTTATTCATCGGTGCCCTGGTCACCAACTATATTGCCGGTAACTTCGGCGCCAGTGGAATATATCACTGGGGCTTTGCCGACCAGCCGGTAGCTCATACTGACCACCTGTGGAATTTCTTGGGTATGAGTTTACTTGGCCTGGCAGCTACGTTGATTGGTGGCTGTCCCTTGCGTAATCTGATACTCACCGGAGAGGGTGATACCGATGCCGGAATGACGGTCCTGGGATTCATAGTGGGTGCCGGCATTGCCCACAACTTCCTTCTAGCCTCAAGCCCGAGTGGTACCGGCACCTGGGGTCCGGTGGCAGTTATTATCGGGCTGGTTTTCTGTGTGGCGGTTGGTTTCCTGATGATGGAACGGGTAAAGTAGCTGCTGGAGGTGGATATGTCATTTCTCAAAAGTAAACAAAAAACGTCCTTTGAAGGTGGGGGGTTGGTACTTTTTAGCGATGTACCGCAGGCAATGGCGGCAGAGAAAGTTCTCAAAAAGGCAGGATATGAGGTCAAGCTGGTAGCGCCACCACCGGAGCTGCGCAAAGGGTGTGACCTGGCGGTGGAGATTAACCTGGTGGAGCAGCCCGGCATTGAGCGCCTCCTCAAGGAAAAAGATGCTGCCTATGTTGGTGTGCTGCCGCTTAAAGCAGGTACATCAGAACTGCTGGAAATCGTCAAGATGACCGATTTTGGTAGCTGGGTGATGGTAAAAGCGGGTAATATGAAAATCACTTATAATAAAGAGAGTGGGGTCATCGTCAACGTCTCCGGTGGTGGTTGCCCCGATATCCCCTACCTCCACACGGAACTAATTGATAAACTGCTGGAAGAAGCCCCGAGGCCAAAAGATATCGGCTTCACCCTGTGTGCTTTGAATGCGGACAGGGCCCTTGAGGAATGCCTTGCCCTTCAAAATGGGGGTAACGCACCATGATGCTCATTGTCGGGACGATTCCAAGCAGGGACCCCCTGACCACAGGCAAGGTAAGTGCGGAGGGGGAGTTTCTGGTTGTTAACGGAAGCCGCATTTCCTGCACGCAGGGTACCGGTGCCATGATTGGCGCTGCACTGGCAACTACTGATTATTTGGGGCTGGAGGCACCTCAGGCGCTTGTGGTCGGAGACATCGGTGAGGGCAAGGGCAGCCGGGAGATTTATGAATATCTTATTGAGAAGGTAGCTGAACTTTCCCCGGAGGTACTGGCACTGCATTACTGGCTCCCGAATATGGCGCTGACGAGGAGACTCTGTCAGGCCATCAGCAAGTGTGCCCAAAGACCGCTGATGATTGCTGATGCTGCCTCGATGTACTCCGCCAAAGCAGCCGGACTGGCTGGAGAGTTCGACATCTTTACCCCTGATGCTACCGAGGCAGCTTTTCTCGCTGACCCTGACGCTACTCATCCCGCCTATATCGCCAGGCATCTTTTTGATACTGAAATAACCCGGGCACCGGGACTGGCTGAGGCTGCCTACCAGAATAACAGTGCCGCCAAGCTGCTACTGGTCAAAGGGGCAATCGACTATGTAATTAACGAGGGCGGTGTCGTGGCTACCATCACTGAACCCGCTGTGCCGGCATTAGAGGCCATCGGGGGTACCGGTGACACCATTACGGGACTGGTTGCGGCTTTTACCTATGCTGAATTGGAACCGTACCAGGCAGCCATCATTGCTGCTAGGGCCAACCGTATGGCGGGACAGTTCGCTGAGGTAACTCCGGCTACCAGGGTCAGGCAGGTCGTTGCCCAGCTTCCCGCCGTGTTCAAAGAGTATCTATGCCAGTGGAGCGGCGTTTGCTGTATGGAAGGAGCTAACTCATGAGCGAAGTTGATGTTCGCGGCTTTTCCTGTCCTATCCCGGTAGTCAGGACGAAGAAAGCCATGGAGGAAAATCCGAAAGAAGTACTGACCGTATTGGTAGAGACGGCGGTTTCCAAAGAGAATGTATCCCGGCTGGCGGAAAGCCAGGGGTATTCTGTTATAGTGGAGGAGACCTCAGATGGGTATCGGCTGCTGCTAGGCCCGCCCGCGAAATAGATGGAGGTAAGTAGAATGGGTGATGAGGGTAGGTTACGCCTGACCGAGACCGTTCACGGCGCCGGTTGAGCTTGCAAGATAGGTCCGGGAGACCTGGCTAAAGCACTATCCGGTCTGCCGCTCATCTCTGACCCAAACCTGATTGTGGGTATGGAGAGGGCTGAGGATGCTGGCGTGTATAAGCTGAGCGAGGAGCTGGCTATTGTTCAGACCCTTGACTTCTTCACGCCTGTCGTTGACGACCCTTATATCTTCGGTCAGGTTACCGCCGCGAATGCCCTGAGTGACGTCTATGCCATGGGCGGAAGACCGCTGACCGCGATGAACATTGTTTGCTTCCCGGTGAAGACAATGGATATGTCGATATTGAAAGAAATCCTGGCCGGGGGGATGGACAAGCTACGGGAAGCCGGAGTAATCCTGGTAGGTGGGCATAGCGTAGAAGACCAGGAACTGAAGTACGGGCTCTCCATCACCGGTATCATTCACCCGGCAAAGGTGATACTCAATACAGGAGCCAGGGTAGGTGACAAGCTCCTGCTGACCAAACCGCTGGGTACCGGAATAATCAATACTGCCCTGAAGGGTGGCCTGGCAGACGAGGGAGCAGTTTCAAGGGTAATAGAGTGCATGGTTACTCTCAACAGGAAGGCATCGGAACTGATGATGGAAGTAGACGTCCACGCCTGCACCGATGTCACCGGTTTCGGCCTTCTGGGTCATGCCTGTGAGATGATTGAGGGAACTGATGTCGGCATGGTGATTCACTCTGACAGGGTTCCGTTTTTCCCTGAGGCGAAAGAACTGGCCGAGATGGGTCTGGTTCCTGGTGGACTCTACCGTAACCGGGAGTTTCGTATAAATATGGTTGAAATAGACCCACGGGTGCCCGATTACCTGGCAGACATTCTCTTCGACCCCCAGACTTCAGGAGGGCTGCTTATCTCTGTACCGGGGCAAGAGGCAGATATGCTGCTCCAGAGAATGCACGAAGAGGGTATAGGGGAAGCCGCTCTCATTGGCGAGATTACAGCCGAGCCGAAAGGTAAAATCACTGTAGAGTAAGGGTAACCTTGCCCAAGAGACAGGTCAGGGAACCGGCCGGATTTCCCGGCGTCCCGCAGGAGATAATTGACAAGCCTCCCTCGGCCGGTCTCTGGCCGGGGTCTGGGGGTGTCACCCGGATATAGTAGGGATAGTCGAAAGGGTTTTCAGCACACTCCTAGCAGGGTGCTGAAAAAGGGGACTGATAGCCATTTTTAACGGGCAATTTACCGTTTTGGTATCCCCGGGGATGGTTTGGGAAGGTGTTTGGTCCTTTTGCAGGTGGATACCAGCCTGCTTTTAAGCCGATGTTGGCTAAGAAGGCATGCTACATCAGTTAAGTAGCGTAGGCTGCCTCCAGTTTAGCCAATCGTACAAGGTTGTAAGCTGCCGTTGCTAATTCTGCCCAGAGCTGATTGCGCTCTATCCCTTTGTACCGAAGCTTACGACCACCTCCTACCGTCTTGAGCCAACCGAATATCTCCTCAATGCGCTTGCGTATCCTCTGGCTTATCTGATACCCGTCATGTCGGGTAGTGCGTTTATCCACAATAGACCACTGCCGGCGGGCTACATGAGGGGTAACATTCATCTCCCGGCACGTCGTAACAAAGTCCTGTGTGTCATAGCCCTTGTCCGCTCCCACCGTAATTCGTTGAGACCCCGGCACTTTTTCCAGCATGTCGAGTGCAGTTTCCCGCTCAGCAATCCCGGTTGCCCGGGTGACCACTACGTCCACCACCAGGCCAGTGCGGTTCTCCATGAGGACATGACCGGCAAAGCATAGTTTCGCTTCTTTACCCGCCCCTTTCTTTGCCAGCCGTGCTTCCGGGTCAGTGGTCGACTCGTGCGTAGCGTTAGTACGGTGTTCACCGTGGAAGTCGACTCCGGGATTCTTTTCACTAGCCACCCTTACATCATCACCGTCTTTCGGACGGAAGCTCTTTAACGAGGCCCATGCTTCCAGCAAGGTGCCATCCACGGTGAAGTGGTCCTCTGATAGCAGCTTCCGGCGGCGTGCTTCCGCCACCACCGCCCCCAGGAACTCGTGGGCTACCCGGTGATCAAGCAGCCTTTGCTTGTTCTTGGAGAATGTCGAGGCGTCAAAGGCCGGGTCCATGATATTCAAGTCCAGGAACCATTTGAACAACAGGTCGTACTGAAGCCGTTCGCAGAACTGGCGCTCACTACGGATTGAATAGAGCGCAATCAACAAACACGACTTGAGCAGGTGCTCTGGAGGTATGGACGGACGACCCATCTCAGCGTACATCCGGTTAAATGTCGAAGATAGCTCTTTGAGAGCATTATCGACAATGGGCTTTATGTGTCGGATAGGGTGGTCCTGGGGAACCATCTGGTCCGGTGTCAATGAACTGAGCATGGTTATCTGTTTTTCTACTGTGCCGCGCATTATGACCTCCCAAGCATTGCTGCTCTCACTTTACCATAACCTCACGGCTGCGTCTGCTTATATCACCGACTTTTTCATCACCCTGCTAGAGCTTTCCCATCTCATCCAGTAGCTTGACTACCCGGAGTGTCTCCGCAATCCCGGTAGTGCCACGCATGGACACCACTACCGAGAGTGTTTCCAGTATCTCTTCTGTGGTTGCTCCGGCGTCAAGTGCCCCCGTGGTCTGTCCCAGGATACAGTTAGTGCATCCGGCACCAAGTGCCAGGGCCAACGACATCAGCCGCTTTGTCTTGGTGCTGAGGGCACCATCCTTGTAAGCTTCGTTTATTACCGGGATTTCAACATCCCACAGGTCGGGTAGAGCCTTCCGAAACTTACGCAGCAGTTGTACACGTCCTTCGTTGAGTTCAACCTGACTCTCCATGCTTTTTACCTCTCCCCTTTCTATTATTACACAGAATCTATTGGAACAGTCTGGTAGAAATCATAAGCAGGAAACCTGGCACTGTCAACCTTCTCTGCTTATGAGCCAGTACAACCTATTGACATCGGACTTCGGATGGTCTATTCTCCATTTGCCAGGTTGCACATACCACTCCAGAGTTTCTTGAGTAGTATATAGCGTAGACCATAGTCCCGGGTAAGCAGGAGGTGGCATTATGGTGACCGACACTATCTATCGCAAGAGGCCGTGGTTGAAGTTCTACCGTCCTGAAGTACCACCCGACGTAGATATCCCGGAGCAGTCCGTGGTAGAGACATTCGATGCCGCCACGGAGAGATGGCGGGATAAGACTGCCCTGGTATTCTACGGCAGGAAGCTAAGCTACCGGGAGCTAAGAGACCAGGTCGACAGGTTCGCCACCGCCCTGGCCGACCTCGGGGTGAAAAAGGGAGACAAGGTCGCCTTGCTCCTGCTTAACTCTCCCCAGTTTATCATTGCCTACTTCGGGGCCCTCAAGGCCGGAGCAACCCTGACACCAATCAGCCCCATGTACGTCTCGTCCGAAATCAAGCACCAGATAGAGGACAGCGGGGCACGGAGTATCATCTGCCAGGACATCCTGTATGAACATGTGGAGAAGGCAGGGGTGAAGCTTGACCGTGTAATCCTGACCGATGTCACCGAGTACCTTCCCCGCCTGAAGAGGTTCCTTGGCAAGAGCATGCTCCGCGCGGTGTACCAGAAGATGTCCGCGCCTCCGATGGACATCTACCAGAGAGAAGGCTTCTACCAGTTCCAGGACCTCCTCAAGGGCTATCCGCCGGAACCGCCACACATCGAGTTCAACGTCCGTGAGGACCTGGTGACTCTGCCCTATACCGGCGGTACCACCGGACTGCCCAAGGGCGCCATGATAACTCACCACAACATCGTCGCTGCCCAGCACCTCGGTCAGGCGTTCTGGGGGGATGTTATGGAGGTCGGTAAGGAGATTATCCTTGCTTACCTGCCCTTTTACCACATCTACGGTCAGTCCGTGGTCATGCTGGGCGGGATATCCCAGGGCTATACCCTGGTGATTTTCACTACCCCGGACCTGGATGATATTCTGAACTCCATAGAGAGCTACCGGGCAACTATATTTTACAGTGTGCCCTCGCTCTACGAGGCGCTCAGGGACTATGCCCGGACCGACCGGGTGAACTGGAAACGCCTCAAAGTGCTGGTATCCGGGGCGGACGCCCTACTTGAGGATACTGCCAGGGGCTGGGAGCAACGGACCGGCACCAGGATACATGAGGGGTGGGGCATGACCGAGACCAGTTCGGTGGGTATTCTCAACCCCTACGGCCGGCCGAAGGTTGGCTCCTTTGGCATACCGCTCTCCAATACCATTGCCGCCATAGTCGACCCCGACGGCACGGATTTCCTGCCTGTAGGGGAGGTAGGGGAGCTTCTGGTCAGGGGACCGCAGGTGATGAAGGGGTACTGGAACCAGTCGGCAGAGACGGAAGAGGTACTCGTGGAGATTGATGGAGAAAAATGGCTGCGCACCAGCGACCTTGCCAGCATGGACGAAGAAGGATACTTCTCATTCTACGATAGAAAACGGGACATGATAAAGTACAAGGGTCTGGCCGTATTCGCGCGTGAGGTGGAGGAAGTGCTGGCGAATCACCCTCAGGTAAAGGAGGCGGGCGTAATCGGCGTTCCGGACCCGGAGGTGGGCGAGAGGGTCAAGGCGGTGGTTGTCCTGGAGACGGAAGCCAGGGGTAAGGTGCTGGAAGAGGAGATTATCAAATACTGCCAGGAGAATCTGGCCCACTATAAGTGCCCCAGGGTAGTCGAGTTCCGGGGTGAGGTACCCAAGACGGACGTCGGAAAGGTGTCCCGGCGAGAGCTGAGGGAGACCGAGGAGCTGTAAGATGGCTGCTTTCTTCGAGGTAGAGAACCTGACCAAGCGTTTCGGCGGCCTGGTAGCTGTCGATAACGTAAGCTTCGAGGTGGGGCGGGATGAGATTGTCGGGCTGATTGGCCCCAACGGTGCCGGGAAGACCACGCTGGTGCGGTGTATTCTGGGTATACTGAAGCCCGATACGGGAAAGGTCCGGTTCAAGGGAGAGGACATCACCAGACGACGTTCATGGGATGTTGTTCAGAGAGGCCTGGTGGGGACTTTCCAGGTGGTCAAACCGTTTCGTCGCTTGCCGATAATTGCCAACGTCATGGTGGGATGTCTTTCACCGCGCGTGAAGAAGCGGGGTGAATGGGTGAAGCGAATCGAGGTCAAGGCCCGGGATGCACTTGAGTTCGTCGGTATTGCCGATATGGCTCTTGAGCCTGCCTCTGTCCTGTCCCACGGAGACCTGAAGCGGCTGGAGGTAGCCAGGGCAATTGCTACTGACCCCGAGCTGCTGTTGCTTGACGAACCGTTCGGCGGGTTGAACCCAGCCGAGACCGAGCTTATGGCCAAG